>JAKJFB010000279.1:2959-4421 GCA_022705125.1 Pseudomonadota bacterium | reverse complement strand
AGCGGCACCGTGGCGCGCATCGTCTCGTTCCTCGGCGCGGGAGGCCTGATGGTACTGATCGGCTACTTGTCACCGGCGCCGCCGCGCCAGGCGCGGGAGACACAGGCATGAAGACCCGGACGTGGGCCTTGCTGGCGCTGCTCGGCGCGATCGCTGCGGCGCATGCGGCCGCGGCGCCGGTGACGCCACAGCAGTTCGCGTGGCGCTTCGCGATCGAGGCGCCGCGGCAGGCGCCGCTTCAGCGTCTCGCGCTCGACGAGGCGCTCTATGGCAGCGTGGCGCGCGCCGACCTGGGCGACCTGCGCGTGTTCAATGCCGAGGGCGAAGTGCTGGAACACGCGATCGTGGCGCCGCGCGAACCCGCGGCCGCGGCGCGCGAACCCGTGGCGCTGCGCCTGTTCCCGTTGCGCGTCGGCGACACGCCGGCGGGGAGCGGCTCGCTGCGGATCAGGCTCGACGCCAGCGGCGCGCTGCTCGACCTGTCGGGCCCGGACACCGGCGCGCAGCCGGTCAGCGCCTACCTGATCGACGCCGGCACGGAGCACGCCGCGATCGCCGCGCTCAGGCTGGACTGGCGCGACGACTCCCCCGATTTCGTCAGCACCGTGACGCTGGAGAGCAGCACGGACCTGCGTGCGTGGCGCGCCGCGGGCACGGCGGCGGTGGCGAGCCTCACGCACGCGGGGCAGCGTCTCGCCCGCCACGAGATCGCACTGCACGACAGCCCGGACCGCTACCTGCGCCTGCAATGGCCCGCGGCCGCCAAGGGCGTGGAACTGTCGGGCGCGAGCGCCTTGCTGCGCGAGCGCGCCGCAGCACGCGCGCGGCACTGGACGCGCATCGAGGGCGCCGCGGCGGCGGATGGGCCGCACGCCCGGGAATTCGACGCGCGCGGCTGGCTGCCCGTCGACCGGCTGCGCATCGCCTTCGCCGAGCCCAACAGCATGGCGACCTTGCGCGTGCTGTCGCGCCCCGCCGTCACCGAGCCGTGGCGCGAGCGCGCCGATGCGCTGTTCTACCGGCTGCAGGCCGAGGGCACGGAACTGGCGAGCCCCGAGCTGACCATCGAGCGCCGACGTGACCGCTACTGGCGCATCGAGGCGCGCGAGGGCAACGGCAGCGCGCCGGCGCTGGAGCTCGGCTGGGCGCCGGACGAACTGGTGTTCATCGCGCGCGGGGGCGCCCCGTTCCTGCTCGCCGCGGGCAGCGCGCGCATCGCACCGGCCGCGCAACCGGTCGAGCGCCTGCTCGCGGATCTCGACGCGACGCGGCGCGAGGCGCTGACCGGCAGCGCCGCGCTGGGCGGACGCAGCCGCCTCGCCGGTCCCGACGCCCTGCGACCGCTGCCGCCGCCGGTGCCGTGGCAGCGCTACCTGCTGTGGGCGCTGCTGATCGGCGCCGTGCTGGTGCTGCTGGCGATGGCGCTGCGGCTGTACCGGCAGATGAACCCGCCGCCGGCGGG
>JAKJFB010000279.1:0-2949 GCA_022705125.1 Pseudomonadota bacterium | reverse complement strand
CCTGCCGCCTGAACACGGCCGATGGCGGCGCGCCTCGCGCGCGCCCGCTCCATGCCGCACAATGCGCGGCCATGACAGCACGACACGCACGGGAGCAGGCATGAGCGCGATCGGGAGCGCGGGTTTCTCGCTGGCCGACGAGGCGCGCCGCATGCGCCGGCGCCTGATCGCGCACATCGAGGCCGGCGGCACCACCGACCTGGTGACCGGGACACTGGACGTGCCGGCCAGCGTCTACACCGACCCGGCGCGCTTCGCCGCCGAGCAGCACGATATCTTCGGCGAGCTGCCGCTGCTGGCGGGGCTGTCCGGCGACATCGCGCGCCCCGGCGAGCTGATGCTGTTCGACGCCGCGGGCCCCGAGATCATCATCGTGCGCGGCCACGACGGCACGGTACGCGCCTTCCTCAACATATGCCGCCACCGCGGCGCACGGCTGGTGACGCACTGCGAGCCGCGCCAGCGCATCAGCTGCCCGTTCCACAACTGGAACTACGACCTCGACGGCCGCCTGGTCGGCATCCCGGTCGGGGCGGCCTTCGACGGACTCGACCGCGCGGCGCACGGCCTGCTGCGCGTGCCGGTGGCCGAATGGCACGGCATGATCTTCGTGATCGCGCGCCCGGGCGAGGAGACGATCGACGTCGCCGGGTTCCTCGGGCCCGCCGCGCCGCTGTTCGCGGCGCTGGATCTCGCCGGCGCCACACCGGTGCACGCCGACACGCTGCCCGTGCGCGCCAACTGGAAGCTCGCGCTCGATTCCTTCTGCGAGCCCTACCACGTGCCCGCGGCGCACCCGCGCACCCTGGCGCCCGCACTGGTGCCGTGGGTCGCGATCTACGACCGCTTCGGCATCCACCAGCGCTATGCCTCGCCGGGCGCCGAGGTGAAGGGCTACGCCGGCATGCCGGACACCGAACTGCCCGAGCCCTATTACCAGGGCGTGCACTCGCTGTTCCCGAACACCACGTTCACCGTGGGGCGACTGGTCGGTATCGGCAACCGCGAGCCCTTCATCGCCTTCTACCGCATCTTCCCCGGCGATTCGGTCGGCGAGGCGGTGGCGCACGGCTCGATCTACCTGCCGCGCGGCGGCGACCCGGCCACCATCCCGGATCTCGAAAGGGCGCACGCGAGCATCATGCAGGTGGTCAGCGGCGAGGACTTCGTGATCGCCGCCGACAGCTGGAAGCGGCTCGCGAGCGCGCCGCCCGGCTACCGGCTCACCTTCGGGCGCAACGAGATGCTGCTGCAGCAGAACCACCGCCTGATCGCCGACCTGATCGGGATGCCGATCGTTTCCTGAGCGCCCCACACCGGACACACCGCCCATGCAATTCAAGGATCTCGGCCTCATCGAGCCGCTGCTGCAAGCCCTGGACGAGCTCGGGCACGCCACGCCCACGCCGATCCAGTTGAAAGCCATCCCCGCGGTGCTCGCCGGGCGCGACCTGATCGCCGCCGCCCAGACCGGCACCGGCAAGACCGGCAGCTTCGCGCTGCCGCTGCTGCAGAAGCTGGGCGAGCTGCCACCGCCCGAGCCCAACAGCATCAGCGCCCTGGTGCTCACCCCGACGCGCGAGCTCGCGCAGCAGGTGGCCGACGATCTGCGCGAGTACGGCCGCCGCCTGCCGGTGCGCGTACTCGTCGCCTACGGCGGCGTCAGCCTGAACCCGCAGATGATGGCCCTGCGCCGCGGCGCCGACATCCTGGTCGCGACACCCGGACGCCTGCTGGACCTGCACGGCAAGAACGCGCTGCGCCTCGGGCAGCTGCGGGTGCTGGTGCTCGACGAGGCCGACCGCATGCTGGACATGGGCTTCAGCCGCGAGCTCGAGCAGATCCTCGCGCTGCTGCCGCGGCGGCGCCAGACGCTGCTGTTCTCGGCCACTTTCTCGGATCCCATCCGCACGCTGGCGAGCGGGCTGCTGCACCACCCGCTCGAGGTCGACGCCAGCCCGCGCAACACCGCGGTGGCGAGCGTGAAGCAACGCGTGATCCCGGTGGACAAGCAACGCAAGCTGGAACTGTTCTGCCACCTGCTGCGCCGCCAGCGCTGGCCGCAGGTGCTGGTGTTCGCGAAGACGCGCAAGCGCGTGGACGAACTGGTCACCAGTCTGCAGTACCAGGAGGTGAGCACCGCCGCGATCCACGGCGACATCCCGCAGCACGCGCGGCTCGCCGCGCTCAGGCGCTTCAACGCCGGGCAGGTGCGGGTGCTGGTCGCCACCGACGTGGCGGCGCGAGGCCTCGACATCGAGGCGCTGCCGCTGGTGGTGAACCTCGACCTGCCGATCGCCCCCGAGGGCTACGTGCACCGCATCGGGCGCACCGGCCGCGCCGGGCAGGAGGGCGAGGCGATCTCGCTGGTGTGCGCCGACGAGGCGATGCAGCTGGCCGCGATCGAGAGCCTGATCGGCAAGATGCTGGCGCGGCGCGAAGTCGAGGGCTTCGAGCCGAAACACCGCGTGCCGGCGACAGGGCCGAACAAGCGCCCGCCGCCCGTCGTGGATGCGAAGCCGGCCAAGCCCAGGGCCGGCAAGAAGAAGAAAAAATCGGCCGCCACCGGCAAACCGAAATCGAGGGCGGCGACGCCGCGCACGACGGGCAAGGCCGCAAAGCCGGCGCCGGCGCGTCCGCCGCGCCAGACCTGAATGCCGCCCACCGGACGCGCGGGTGGGCCGGGATTCAGCGCGTGCCGCACTGGCCGAGTTGCAGCAGCTCGGCGGCCGACAGCCAGCGCCACTCGCCCGGCGCCAGGTCCGGCGGCAGCACGAAGCCGCCCACGGCCTCGCGGTGCAGCGCTTCGACCCGGTTGCCGGCCGCCGCGACCATGCGCTTGACCTGATGGTATTTCCCGCTGGTCAGGGTCAGGCGCAAGGATCTTTCCCCGGCGATCTCGCAGGCGGCGGCGGCTACCGGTTCGGGCTCGTCGTTCAACTGCACGCC
>JAKJFB010000278.1 GCA_022705125.1 Pseudomonadota bacterium | reverse complement strand
GTCGGTGCCTAGGATCGTCGCGCCCTGGCGGGTGAGATGCAGCGTGCTCGCCCGGCTCATCCCGGGCTGCGTGTAGTACTCGGGATCCGTCATGGTGAAGCGTTCCTGCCCGGTGCGGATCAGTACCGCATCGCCGGCGTTGATCTTCCGACCGGTCGCGGCCAGCGCCGCGTCCAGCATCGTGATCGTGATCTCCTCACCGAGCTTCGCCCACGGGCGCACGTCCAGCACCAGCCCGGGACGGTAGAGCTCCTCGAGCGGGATATCGGTGATGGTTCGGGCCGGTGCGCCGGCGCTGCGTGAGCCGCTGTGCAAGGGCGCGTCGACGTGCGTGCCGCAGTGCGAAGACATGTCGTTCAGCACCTCTGCCCCCCAACCTTCGCCGTCGGGCAGGTCGGCGTGAGCGCAGCCGAGGTAGCGGCAGAATTCGTCCCGTCCCTCCGCGCTGGCGGGATGCAGGTACTCGATGCGCGGCGCGACCACGCCGGCTGCGCCCGCCAGCGGCGGCGGCAACTTCGCGCGGTTGTCCGGGTCCAGCGTTACCGTGAGATCGACGAGTCGGGGCATCCCGGGTCTCCTGTCAGAAAATGCATAAAGATCGTGCGGGAGCGGTTGTGCCCGGGTCTCAGGGAATGCCCGCCCCCGGCACATCCACCTCGACCACCCGCAGGGTAGCGCTTGCCGTCACGGCGATCTCGGCGGGATCGTGGGAATCCGAGGCGCTGATGAACAGGTGACGGCGCTGCGGTCCTCCCAGCATCACGGCATAGGCATGCGTGTCGAGCTCGATCCGTTCGAGGATCTCGCCGCCTTCGCGCACGCGCAACACGGCGTGCGGGCCAGCCGGGTTGGCGAGCCACACCGCGCCCTCGGCGTCGAGCGCGATGCCGTCGGGCTGCGCACCATCGGGCAGTTCGGCAAAGACGCGCCGGTTGGCCAGCGAGCCGTCGGCGCGGATGTCGAATGCGCTCAGGCAGTGCCCCGTGCACTCGGCGACGATCAGCGTGCGGCCATCGGGCGTGATCACCATGCCATTGGGAAAGCGCAGGCCGTCGGCAACGACGCGGGCCCGGCCATCGGGTTCGACGCAGGCGATCACGCAGGTATCGACGGGCGCGAGCGCGGGATCCCAGAAGTTGTAGCCGATGTCGCCCACGTACATCCGGTCCTGCGCGTCGACGATCCCGTCGCTCAGGCAGAAGCAGGTGATGGCGGCGAGGTCGGCGAGGGGCTGCAGCGCCGTGCCGTCCCAGCAGTGGATCTGCCGCTGCAGCGCATCGCCGACCAGCAGGCTGCCGTCGCGGCGGAACCCGAAGCCGTTCGGCTTGAACGGCAGTTCCAGCGCCGTCTCGAGCCGGCCGTCGAGGTCCACGGTCTTGATGCGCTGGTCGTGGATGTCCAGGAACCAAAGCCTGCCGTCGCGCCAGCGCGGGCTCTCGGTGAATTTCAGGCCGTGCGTATGATCGACAAGCATCGTGCTGCGGCGAATCTTCATGGGGCGGCTCATTTGCTCAGGATATGGATGGCGACCGCCGCTTCCTCGACGCCCTGCATGCCGCCGCCGTTCTCCTGGATCGCGTGGCGCGCGCCCGGCACCTGGCGTGCGCCGGCTTCGCCGCGCAGCTGCGTCACCAGTTCGTAGAGCTGGCCGATGCCGGTGGCGCCCAGCGGGTGGCCCTTGGATTCGAGGCCGCCGGAGGTATTGATCGGGATGCGTCCGCCGAGGCTGAATTCGCCGCGCTCCGCCGCCGGGCCGCCTGCGCCGGGCGGCACGAAGCCCAGGTTCTCGGCCTGGATGATCTCGCCCATCGCCGAGGCATCGTGCACCTCGGCCACGTGCATGTCCTGCGGCCCGAGGCCGGCCTGCTCGTAGGCCTGCCTGGCCGCCAGCCTGCCGACGTTCAGTTCCGGCTGGTCGAGACGGCGATGCGTGAAACTGCGGATCACGCTGGCGGCCACCTTGATGCAGCGGCGCCGGTCGGCACCGATGCGCGCGAGCCCTTCCTCGGTACACAGCACGGCCGCGGCGGCGCCGTCGGACAACGGGGCACACATCGGCAGGGTGAGCGGATACGTGATCGGCGGCGCCGCGAGGATCTCCTCGATGGTGTATGCCTTGCGGAACTGCGAATACGGGTTGTGCACCGAGTGGCAGTGATTCTTCGCCGACACCGCGGCGATCTGGCGCTGCGTGGTGCCCCAGGTCTTCATGTGGTGGCGACACAGTGCGGCGTAGATCGCCATGAACTTGCTGTAGGGCTTGTCGGACTCCGAACCGGGCGGAGGCTCCACGCCCTCGCCCATGCGGATCAGCATGCGGAAATTGTCCTCGGCGCACGACACGTCCCAGCCGCTCTCGAACAGCGCCAGGGCCTTGAGCTTGTCGGCGATGTTCATCTTCTCCGCGCCCAGCGCCAGCGCGACATCCGTGGTGCCGGCCTTGAGGCACTGCACGGCCAGGTTGAAGGCCGAGCTGCCCGAAGCGCAGGCGTTCTCGATGTTGTAGATCGGGATGCCTTCGATCCCGATCTTGCTGAAAACCACCTGGCCGGGTATGGAATGCTGCCCTTGCAGCGGGCCGTTGGTCACGCCGGAGTAGAAGGCCATGCCCAGCTCGGCCCTGCCGCAGCCGGCGTCCGCCAGGGCGCCGTCGAGCGCCTCGCGCGCGAGATCGTCGAGGCTGCGTTCGAGGTGACGACCGAAGACGGTCATGGCGATGCCGGCGATATAGATGGTGCTCATGCGCTGTTCCTGGTATCCGGTTGCACTCAGATCTTGCGTTGCACGCCGTCCCAGAACGGCTTGCGCAGATCCTTCTTCAGCACCTTGCCGACGGGGCTGCGCGGCAGGCTGGCGATGAAATCCACGCTCTTCGGGGCCATCACGCTGCCGAGCCTGGCCTTGCACAGGGCGATGAGCTCTTCTGCAGTGACGCTCTGGCCGGGGTTGAGCTCGACGACAGCCTTGACCGCCTCGCCCCACTGCTCGTCGGGCACGCCGATCACCGCGCAGTCCTGCACCGCCGGGTGGCTCCAGATCACCTGCTCGACTTCGCTCGGGTACACGTTGAAGCCGCCCGAGATGATCATGTCCTTCTTGCGGTCGGTGATGTGCAGGTAGCCCTCGGCGTCGAGGTGGCCGATGTCGCCGGTGTGCAGCCAGCCGTCGACGACGGTCTCGGCGGTCTTCTGCGGCGCCTTGTAGTAGCCCTTCATGACCAGGTCGCCGCGCACGCAGATTTCCCCGGTCTCGCCGCGCGGCAGGATCCGGTTGGCGTCGTCCAGGATCTCGACGCGGATCAGCGGGTTGGGCCGCCCGACCGAGGACAGGCGCGTGTCGTCGGCGAGATTGCCGTCGACCATGTGCTCGTCCGGGCGCAGGTTGCAGATGCCGGCCATGGCCTCGGTCTGGCCGTAACCACCGGCCATGATCGGCCCCCACAGCCTGATGGCCTTCTTCAGCTTTTCCACCGACATCGGCGCGGCGCCGTACAGCAGGTATCTGACCGAGGAGAAGTCCACGGTTTCGATGCCGGGAGCCTCCAGCAGCCGGTAGATCACCGTCGGCGGCAGGAAGAATTCCGTCACCCGGTGCCGGACCACGGCTTGCAGCAGCAGGGCCGGATCGGGCCTGCTCACGATCACCACGGTGCCGCCCTGTGCCGTGCACGGCACGGACAGCAGGCCGGCGGTGTGCGTCATCGGCGCGGCAGCCAGGTTCACCGGCGTCGCGCCGTCGCGATAGGTGCAGGCCAGCATGAAATGGGCAAAGAAGGTCTGCACGCTGCGGTGGGTGTTCATCACGCCCTTGGGCATCCCGGTGGTGCCACCGGTGGGCGAGAGCGCGATCACGTCGTCCAGGTCGACGGCGACTTCGGGCCGGGTCGCGGGCTGGCCGGCGCACCAGCGCTCCAGCGAGGGCGCATCCGGTGCGTCGGCGTCGATGCAGATCCAGTGCCTGATCCCGGGCAGCCGCGGACGCAGCCCGGCGATGACGTCGGCGAAATGCGCCTGGAAGAACAGCACCTCGCAATCGAAGGCCTCGAGGATGTAGTGGTTCTCCTGCGCCGCGTTGCGCTCGTTGACCGGGATCCAGCTCATGTTGGCGCGCCACAGGCCCAGCGTGCAGGTCCAGGCCGTGACGTCGTTGCCTGACCAGACGGCGCCCTTGGTGCCCTTGGGCAGGCCCAGGGCGAGCAGCCGGTTGGCGATGCGGCAGGACAGTTCGCCGACTTCGCGGAAGCTGTAGCGGCGCTCGTCCTGGATGTAGGCGGCGCCGTCCGGGTTCAGGCCCCAGCCACGGTCGAAGAAATCGATGATGGCCATGCCGGTCTCTCAGAACTCCGCGCGCAGCGTCAGGCCGTAGGAGCGCGAGGCCTGGCGGAAGGTCTGGTAGCTCTTGTCGGCGCCGAACAGGGCCAGCTGGGCGTCGAAG
>JAKJFB010000277.1:406-4449 GCA_022705125.1 Pseudomonadota bacterium | reverse complement strand
CCACATCGAAAGTCCCGAGCGGCGCGTCGTGGGCGCGGTATTCGCCACGCCCGGCGACATCGCCGCGGGCGTGAGCGCGACCTCGCTCGCGCCCGCACCACGGATGCTGTTCACGAAGCTGCGCGAGCTCGCCCCGGCCGTAAAGCGCATTTACGTGATCTACGGTGCCGACGAAAACGACTGGCTGATCGAGCTGGCGCGCGGCGACGCGGCGAAGCTCGGCTACGAGCTGGTGCCGCTGCGCAAGGAGAGCATCCGCGAGGGCGCGAGCGCCTACCGCGAGCTGCTGAAGCAGGTCCAATCGCCGCAGGACGCGATCTGGCTGTTGCAGGCCTCGCCCTTCCTCGACGAGAACTCGGTGCTGCAAATGGTGCTGCGCGCGGCCTGGGACCGCAACCTGGTGGTGTTCTCCAGCAACCCGTCGCACGTGCCCAAGGGCGCGCTGTTCGCGCTGTTTCCCGACAACAACGCCATGGGCCGGCACCTCGCGCAACAGCTGCTCGGGCCCGCGTCGCCCTCGGCAAGGCTGCTGCCGCTCGAGCAGCTGGACACCGCGATAAACATCCGCACGGCCGACCACCTCGGCCTCGGGTTGAGCGCGGGCGACGCCCGTTTCGACATGGTATTCCCGAACCGCTAGGTTCCGGACCAGAGCACGCGCCCATGCCAAGAACAGCAAAACTGATCCGCTCGATGAGCCTGCAGCAGCTCATCGGCATCAGCTTCACCGCCTGCGTGCTGCTGCTCGCGGTCGCCTCGAGCCTCGTGATCTCCAAGCAGTCGGGCGACACGGTGCAGCGCCGCCTGCAGGACGAGGGCATGCGCCTGGTGGAATCGCTGGCGCAACAGAGCACGCTCGCCCTGCTGTACGAGGACGCGGGCTCGGCAGCGGAAGTGGTCAAGAGCTTCCTGAACTTCCCCGACGTCTACGGCATCGAGCTGGTATACGCCGACGGCAAGCGGCTCTACGCCAGCGAGTCGCTGCGCGAGGCACGCGCGCGGGCATTCCCCTCCCCGACGCATCCCGCGCTGATCGCACAGGACAGCAGCGACTGGACCTTCGCCGCGCCGGTGTTCTCGGGAAAGGCCGACAGCGAATCGCCGTTCGCGGCCAGCGCCAGCGATACGCCGGAGATGATCGGCAGCGTGCGCCTGGTGATGTCGCGCCAGACGCTCTCGAGCATGCAGGCCGAGATCGTCCGCGCGAGCCTGCTGGTCGCGGTGGTGCTCTCGGCACTGCTCCTGGTGGTATTGCTCGGCATCACTTCGCGCCTCACCGTGCCGATGCGCACCCTCTCCGCGACGATGCGCCGCGCGCAGGACGGCGAGACGGACGCACGCGCCGCGCTGGAGGGCACGCGCGAGATCGTGAACATGCAGCAGGCATTCAACACGATGATGGAAGTGCTGCGCAGCCGCGAGGAGGCGATCGCCGACGCGCGCGACCAGGCGCTGGCCCAGGAACGCGTCGCGCAGGAGGCCCGCGACGAGGCCCTCGAGCAGAAGAGCCTCGCGCAGGAGGCGCGCGACCAGGCGCTGGAGCAGGGCAAGGCGCTGAAGATCGCGCGCGACCAGGCGCTGGAGTCGGCGCGCGCCAAGGGCGAATTCGCCGCCACCGTGAGCCACGAGCTGCGCACGCCGCTGAACGGCGTGATCGGCATGCTCGACCTGATCGCCGACATGGACCTCAGCAACAAGCAGCTCGACTACGTGCAGACCGCGCGCAGCTCGGCCGACATGCTGCTGAACCTGATCAACGACATCCTCGCCTTCTCCAAGATCGACGCCGGCAAGACCACGCTGGAAGTCGTCGAGTTCGATCTGCGCGACAAGCTCGAGGAAGTCCTCGCGCTGGTCACGCCCCAGGCACAGAACAAGGACCTCGAGCTCGCCTACGTCATCGACGGCCACATCCCGCCGAGCGTGCTGGGCGACGTGCACCACCTCGGGCAGGTGCTGCTGAACCTGCTCGGCAACGCGATCAAGTTCACCGAGACCGGATCGATCGGCGCCGTGGTGACGCTGGTCGAGGAAGACGGCGTGCACCTCAGGCTGCGCTTCGAGGTCAGCGACACCGGCGTGGGCATAGACCCCGCCGTGCAGAAGCAGATCTTCGAGGCCTTCTCGCAGGCCGACAGCTCCACCACGCGCCGCTACGGCGGCACCGGCCTGGGGCTGGCGATCTGCCGCGAACTGGTGCACCTGATGGGTGGCGAGATCTCCGTCGACAGCATGCCCGGCAAGGGCAGCCGCTTCCATTTCGATCTGCCCTTCATCCGTTCACGCCAGGGCAGCTCACAGGCGCGCGCGCTGTTGCCGCTCACGCGCGAGGCCAGCGTACTGCTCTGCGACGACAACCCGCTGGTGCAGCGCTCGATGGCCAGCATGCTGGCGGGCGAGCGCGTGCAGCTCACGACGGTAGACTCCATCGCGGGGGCAACCGCTGCCCTGTCGGGCGCGCCCGCGCGCTTCGACGTCGCGATCATCGACGAGCGCATGGTCGACCCGGCAGCCCAGCCGTTCATCGACGCCCTCGGGCGCGGGGCGCAGAACGTGGTGCGCCTGGGCGTGCGTCCGCGCGCCGACGGCTACTGGCTGCCGCGGCTGCCGATCGCGCAGGCGCTCGGCAAGCCGCTGCGCCGCTCCACGGTGCTCGACTGCCTGCGCGCCCTGCTCGCCAACCAGGCGCCGGCACCACGCACCGTGCCGCGCGCCGAGGGTGCCCGGACGCGCGATACCTTCCGCAACAGCCGCGTGCTCGTGGTCGAGGACAACCGCGCGAACCAGGAAGTGGCCATCGGCATGCTGCAACGCCTGGGCTGCGAGATCGCGATCGCCAACGACGGCATAGAGGCACTCGAGCGCCTGGAGCAGCAGGAATACGAACTGGTGCTGATGGACTGCCACATGCCGCGCATGGACGGCTTCGAGGCCACGCGGCGCATCCGCGAGATGAACGCGCCGTTCAGCAACGTGACCATCGTGGCGATGACCGCCAACGTGCAGAAGAGCGCGATGGACCATTGCCACGCCGTGGGCATGAACGACTACCTGTCCAAGCCGATCAAGCTCGGCGTGCTGCGCGACATGCTGAACCGCTGGCTCGCCGCCGACGAGGAGTCGGCGCTCGTCGACGACGGCGCGACGGCCCGCGCCGGCGCCGCGAACGTGGTGATCGACAAGGCCTATCTCGCGGAGCTTCGCGAGCAGATCGGCCCCGCGGTGGACCGCGTCACCACGGCCTTCCTGGAGGATCTGCCCGGCTACATCGCGCAGCTGCGCGAGGCCAGCGCCGCACAGGACATGCCGGAGATCGTGCGCCTCGCCCACACGCTGAAGGGCGCGGCGACCAACACCGGCGCGAACCGCCTGGCGCACAAGGCGCAGCAGCTCGAGCAGGAGGCGCGCAGCGGCACGCGCAGCGCCTGCGAGAACCTGGTCTCGGCACTGGTCTACGAATCGAACCTGGTGCGCCACGTGCTCGAGGGCGGCACCGCCCGCGGTGACGACAGCGCGCCCGTGCCCCTCGAGCGGCGCCGGCAGCAGGAGCGCCTGTTCCGCATCCTGGTGGTCGATGACGACCGCGGCGCGCGATTCGCGCTGCGCGAGACCCTGCTCGGCGAAGGCTACGAGGTCGTCGATGCGGGCAACGGCCAGCAGGCGGTGCAGATCTGCCGCCAGCAGGCCCCGGACCTGGTGATCCTCGACGGCGTGATGCCGGTGATGGACGGCTTCCAGTCCTGCGAGGTGATCCGCAGCCTGCCCGAATGCGCCTCGATCCCCATCCTCATCGTCACGGGCCTGAACGATGACGCCTCCGTGGACAAGGCGTTCAGCGTGGGCGCCACCGACTACATCAGCAAGCCGATCAACTACGCCGTGCTGCGCCGGCGCATCGACCACATGCTGCAGGTGCACAGCGCGGAGAAGCGTGTGCACCAGCTCGCCTACATCGACTCCCTCACCGGGCGCCCGAACCGCACCAAGCTCAACGAGCACATGGACGCGCTGTTCTCCGACACCTCGCGCAAGGACAAGCAGTT
>JAKJFB010000277.1:0-396 GCA_022705125.1 Pseudomonadota bacterium | reverse complement strand
AACTTCAAGCTGGTGAACGACACGCTGGGCCACGAGGCCGGCGACCTGCTGCTGAAGTACGTCTCCGAGCGCCTCACCGGCTGCGTGCGCAAGGGCGACCTGGTCGCGCGCTTCGGCGGCGACGAATTCTGCATCGTGCTCGACGGCGTGCGCTCCTACGAGATGGTGCGCAACATCGCCGAGAAGATCCACGACCACCTCAAGCGGCCCTTCGTGTTCCTCGGTCGCGAGATGCTGCTCAGCATGAGTATCGGCATCGCGGTGTATCCCGAGCACGGCCAGGACGCGGTGTCGCTGCTGAAGGCGGCCGACATGGCGATGTACGACGCGAAGAAATCGCAGAAGGGATTCGGCTTCTACGAGTCGCACCTGGAGTCGGACAACCTCGAACGTCTG
>JAKJFB010000276.1 GCA_022705125.1 Pseudomonadota bacterium | reverse complement strand
CGCCGCGCGAAGTCGCTCGATCACCTGCTATCACTGCTGCCGCCCCGCCTCGTGCCCGGCGAGGTCTGGCATGTGCTGAGCAGTGGTGATGTCGATGCCCTCAGCTATCTCGACTACGTCGTCAGCTGGCAGCCGCTAGACCACCTGCTGATCAGCACCTGGGTGATGGCAGAAGCCGATGTAGCCCGCCTGAGCGATCTGCACGCGGCTGGCCTGATTGGTCGACTGGATTGCTACGTCGGCGAGGTTTTCCCGACCTCGCGAATCGCCGAATGGCAAGGGCTGTCCAAGTTATGCCCGGCGACCGGCGGCCGGCTGGTCGTATCGAGAAATCACGCGAAGGTGATGGCCGGCCTGCACGTCGCCAGCGGCTTCGCGCTCGTCATCGAAAGCAGCGCCAACGTCAACACCAACCCCCGCGCCGAGCAGACCACGCTGACCGTCGACCGCAGCCTGTACGACTTCTATGCAGACGCCTTCGCAGACTTCCGCAACAGCTGGCACCCGGCTCAAGCAAGCTGAACTCGCGCGTGCGCTTGGCGTTACGCGGCAGTACGTCGGCAAGCTGGTCGCGCGCGGCGTGCTGCAGATCGACCAGGACATGCGCATAGACATCGATGCCGCGCGCGCCGCCATCGCCGGTAGCACGGACCTGAGCAAGCTCAAGCCCGATCAGGGCCGCGCCATCGACGACATGCGCCGCGCCGCGCAGCAGACCGCCGCGCCGCCGTCTCCACAGGCGGACGAAGCGCCCGCCGTGGATCTGCAGAGCGGCAAGCTGGTGTCGTACCAGGCAGCCAAGACGGTCCGCGAAAACTACGAAGCCGGCAAAGCCCGCCTCGCCTACGAGCAGGCCACCGGCCGCCTGCTCGACCGCAGTGCCGTCGAACGCGCCCTGCACGACACCGCCGTGGCCACCCGCACCGCGCTGGAGCGCATGCCCGACAAGCTCGCCAGCCTGCTGGCCGCCGAGCCGGACTCGAACAACGTACACGCGCACCTGTGCGCAGCGATCGACGAAATCCTCGAAGACCTCGCCGCCGTCGGCTCCACGCTCATCGACAGCCTGACCAGCACGCACCAGTAATGGACGCCTCCGCCAGCTACGCCGCCGCCGTCGAAGCCTACGCCAGCGGCTGGCGTCGTCCTGCTCGCCGGAGCGTCTCGCAGTGGGCCGACGCCAGCCGCCGCCTGCCGGCAAAGGGCGCATCCGAGGCCGGCCGCTGGCGTACGTCCCGCGTGCCCTTCATCCGCGAGATCATGGACTGTCTGTCTCCGGATCATCCGGCGCGGCGCACCGTCTTCATGAAGTCCACGCAGGTTGCCGGCACGGAAGCGGTCCTCAACTGGCTCGGCGCCACCATCGAAGATTCGCCGGTGCCGATGATGATCGTGCAGCCGACCATCGACATCGGCGAGCGCTTCAGCAAGCAGCGCGTCGGGCCGATGATTGAAGAGTCGCCGACCTTGCGCAAAAGGATTGCGCCTGCCCGCGCGCGGGACTCTGGCAACACCACGATGCTGAAGGAGTTCACCGGCGGCCTGCTGATCATCGCCGGGGCCAACTCGGCCGCCGGCCTGCGCTCGATGCCGATTGCCCGGCTCGCCCTCGACGAAGTCGACGCCTATCCGCAAGACCTCGAAGGCGAGGGCGACCCGGTCGAACTCGCCGAGCGGCGCACCAGCACCTTCCCGCGTCGCAAGGTGTTTCTGGTCAGCACGCCGACAATCAAGGGCGCCTCGCGCATCGACGAGGAATACCAGCTCAGCGACCAGCGGCACTACCACGTGCCCTGTCCGCACTGCGGCCATTACCAGCCGCTCGAATGGTCGCAACTCTGCTACGACCCTGACGCCCCGCAGCGTGTCACCTACAGCTGCCGCGAAAACGGCTGCGAGATCGAGGAGCACCACAAGACCGCGATGCTCGGCGCCGGCGTCTGGATCGCCACGTACCCGGAACGCCCGGTGCGCGGCTACCACATCAACGCCCTGTATACCCCGATCGGCCTCGGCGAGACTTGGGCCGAGCACGTCGACCGCTATCTGCGGGTCAAGAACGATCCGGTCAAGCTCAAGAGCTGGACGAACACCACCCTTGGCCTGCCCTGGGAAGACCTCTCCCGCAGCCTGCGCGGTGACACGCTTTCCGCGCGCGCCGAGCCGCTGCAACTGCGCGTCATCCCGCGCGGCTACCTGCTGCTGACCTGCGGTGTCGACGTGCAGCCAAATCGCCTGTCCTGCTCGATCTGGGCCTGGGGGCGGGACGAACGCGGCTGGCTGGTCGATCGCGTCGTCATCCCCGGGGATCCAGACGAGGCTGAAGTCTGGGGCCACCTCGACACCCTGCGGAAAACGCCGCTGCGCAACGCCGCCGGCACCGACCTGTGCATCAGCATGACGGCCATCGACAGCGGCGGCGCCAACACGCACGCCGTCTACAACTACGTGCGCACCCGCCGCGGTGACCGCGTCATCGGCATCAAGGGCCATAGCCACCCCGGCCGGCCGGTCATCGGCCGCGCCACGAAGGTCGACATCAACTGGCGCGGCAAGATGCTCAAGCACGGTGCGGAGATTTACCTGCTCGGCACCGACACCGCGAAACACACGCTGGTGCCGAGAATGGTCAGCGATGCCGAGCGCACCGACCCGGAAGCCCGCCGGCTGCGCTGGCCGACCGGCCTGCCGGATGACTTCTTCGAGGAACTCTGTGCCGAAGTCTACGACCCGCGTCTGCGGCGCTGGGTCGTGCTGAAGAACCGCCGCAACGAGGCGCTGGACGAACTCGTCTATGCGTTCGCCGCTGCGCAGCACCCGTTCGTGCGCATCGCCACGCTGCGCGAACACGAATGGGCGCAGTTGCAAGCCCTGCTCGAACCGGTGACCGCCGATCTGTTCGCCTCGGCGCCGCCTGCCACCCCCGCCGCCGTCCCTGCACCGCCCGCCCGCGTGCCCCCCGCCCCTGCAGCCGAGCGGGAAGCACCGGCCCCGGCCCAACCGCGCGCCGCGCGCATCTGGTAACCGCCATGGCCTGGACGCAATCCCACATCGATGCGATCGACGACGCGCTGCGCAACCACCGGCTGACCGTGCGCGACGCCGACGGCAAGCAGGTCACATACCGAAGCGCCGAAGAGATGCTGAAAGTCCGCGACCTCGCCGTGCGCGAAGTCAATCGCGCCAATGCCCCGCGCGGCCCGGCCGTCGCAGTCTGGAAGTGAACATGAACCCCCTCGACCGCATCATCGCCAGCTTCGCCCCCGGCTGGGCGCTGCACCGGGCGCGGTCGCGGGCGCTGCTCAACGCCTACGAGTCCGCCAAGCCGAGCGATCAGCGCAAGATCAAGGGCGACAACAGCAGCGCCGACCGCCGCAACCAGCGCGCCGGCGCCAACCTGCGCGGCATCGCCCGCGAGCTCGACGAGAATCACGACCTCGCCCGCGGCGTGCTGAACGTCATGGTCGCCGCCATCGTCGGTGCCCGCGGCATCGGCATCGAGCCGCAGCCGCGCCGCCTCGACGGCTCGATCGATACCGAGATGGCTACCAGGCTGCGCGCGCTGTTCATCGACTGGTGCCGTCAACCCGAAGTTACCGGCGAACAGCAGTGGACGCAGTTGCAGCGGCTGGCCTGCCGCGGCTGGCTGCGCGATGGCGAGGTGCTCGCGCAGCACATCGAAGGCACCCGGCCCGACCTCGACCACGGCACACGCGTGCCGTACTCGCTCGAACTGCTCGAAGCCGATCTGCTCGCCTTCGACAAGACCGACGCCGGCGCCGGCATCGTCCAGGGTGTCGAAAAAAACGCATGGGGCCGCCCGCGCGCCTACCACCTTTACAAGCAGCACCCCGGCGACGGCATGTATGCCGCACTGCGCCTCGAAACCAAGCGAGTGCCGGCCGAACAGGTGCTGCACCTGAAGCTGGTCGATCGCGTGCGCCAGACCCGCGGCATCAGCCTGTTCGCCTCGGTCATGCGTCGCCTCGATGACCTCAAGGACTACGAGGACAGCGAGCGCGTCGCCGCCCGCATCGCTGCCGCCATGGCCGTCGCCATCAAGCGCGACCCGGAACTCATCACCTCCGGCGCCGACCTGCCCACGAGCGGCAGCCGTGAGTTCGTCATCGCGCCCGGCATGGTCTGGGACAACCTCGCGCCCGGCGAGTCCGTGGAACCGATCGTCGCGTCGCGGCCGAACCCGGCGCTGGAGCCCTTCGTCAACGGCCAGGTGCGCCGCATCGCGGCCGGCACCGGCGCCAGCTACAGCTCGGTCAGCAAGAACTTCGATGGCACCTATTCCAGCCAGCGGCAGGAACTGGTCGAGTCCTGGGGCGCCTACGCGACGCTGCAGGATGAGTTCATCGCCCAGTTCGTCATGCCGGTCTGGCGGCGCTTCGTCGCGCTCGCGCTCGCCGCCGGCAAGCTCGGCCGCCTGCCGCGCGGCATCGACCTGCTGCGGCTCGACGATGCCGATTA
>JAKJFB010000275.1 GCA_022705125.1 Pseudomonadota bacterium | reverse complement strand
TCTTCACCTCGCGCGGACACGGCGCGCCGGTGTGCGTCACCCATCGCAGCGAGCGCACGTCGTAGCGGTTGCGCACCTCCGGCGGCAGCTTGAGCATGCGCACGAACATCGTGGGCACCATCACCGCGTTGTCGATGCGGTGCTTCTCGATCAGCGCCAGCGTCTCTTCCTGATCGAACTTGGACTGCAGCACCAGCACGTCCGCCGTCATCAGCGCCTGACGGCCGTACCCGTTGGGCGACGCGTGGTAGAGCGGGCCGCACACCAGCGCACGCATGCCGGGCTTGAGCCCATACACGCTGGCGAACAACTCGACATAGGCCTTGCTTTCCTCGGGCGTGGCGGGCTGGCGCTTCACGCCCTTGGGATGGCCGGTGGTGCCGGAGGTGTAGATCATGGTCGCGCGGGCGCGGCGCGGCGGCGCCTGCAGCGGCTCGAAGCGCTCGGCCCATTCGCGCCAAACCGTGTCGCCCGGTAAGGGCCGTGCGAGTTCGGTCGAGACGCCGTAGCGCTGCTGGATTTCCGGCGGCGTCGGCACCACGAAGACGCGGATGCCCGCGGGCACGAGCGCGCGGATCGGGGCGAGAAGGTCGGCATGCGCGACCAGCACCTTCGGCTTCGCGTCTTCGAGCACGTAGATCACTTCTTCCGTGCGGCCGTGCCAGTTGAGCGGCACGCCATAGGCGCCGACCGCGGCGGCGGCCTGCTGTACTTCGAAGAAGGCGAAGTCGTTGCGCAGCAGCAGGGCGACGGTGTCGCCTTCGCTCACGCCGAGTTGCTCGAAGCCCGTGGCTGCCTGCTGCGCCACGCGCAGCACCTCGTCGCGCGTCACGCCGCGGCCGTCGAGGTAGATCATGGGGGTGATGCTCATCGGTGTAGGTCTCAAAGAAGGGCAGCCGCGAGACGCGCGGCATGGGCGTCGGCGTCGCCGAACATCTGGTCGAGCACGTGGATGCGCCGCAGGTAGTGCCCGACGGCGTATTCCTCTGTCATGCCGATGCCGCCGTGAAGCTGGATCGCGCCGAGCGCCACGTTGCGTGCGTTGCGGGCGACGGAGAGCTTCGCGCGATGCAGGTCGGGGGCACTGTCTTCCGCGCTGGCATCGTCTGCCGCAACAGCGGCGGCCATGGCCATGCTGCGCGCCATCTCGAGGCTGACCAGCATCTCGGACGCGCGATGGCGCAGCGCCTGGTTCTCGCCGATCAGGCGGCCGAACTGCTTGCGTGTGCGCAGGTAGTCCATCGCGAGATCGAAGGCGGCCTGGGCGGCGCCGCTCATGTCGGCGCACACGGCGGCGATGCCAGCGGCCACGGTGCCTTGGATGGCGAGACGCGTGCGAGTCGAATCTTCGGGGTTGGCCAACGGCTGCGCCGCTGCTTGCGTCAGCACCAGCTCGCCTGCTGCTGTGTCATCGACCAGGCGGAACTCGCGCAGCGCGACGCCTGCGTCCTTGGCGTCCACGAGGAACAGCGCGCACCCGTTCGCGTCAGCCGGTGCACCGGCGATGCGCGCGCTCACGACGAAGTACCGCGCCAGACCTCCGGCGGGCACGTTGGACTTGATGCCGTCGAGCTTCCAGCCGCCGTCCTTGCGTTCGGCACGCGTCTCCACCCACAGCGGCGCGTGACGGCCGGCGGGTTCGTCATGCGCCCAGGCCGACACGATCTCGCCGCTGGCCATGCCGGGCAGCAGTCGTGTCTGCATCGCCTCGTCGGCGCCGAGGCGCAGGGCGGTGCCTGCGAGCACCGCGCTCGCCAGGAACGGCTCCATCGAGAGCGAGCGGCCGAAGGCCTGCATCGCGGGCAGCAGGTCGCGCGCACCGCCACCGAAGCCGCCGAGTGCTTCTGGCACTGGCAACGCTGTCAGGCCCAGCTCGGCCAATCCAGCCCAGGTCTTTTCGTCATGCGCTGCGCCGGAGGCGGTGAGCGCACGGCGCTTCTCGAATCCATAGCGATCGGCCAGCAGGCGGGAAAGGCTCTCCGCGAGCGCCGCCTGATCCTCATTCAGTTCGAAATTCATGTTTGCCTTATCCGACGATGGCCTTGGCCAGGATGTCCTTCTGCACTTCGGTCGTGCCGCCGTAGATCGACGCTGCGCGCGAAAGGAAATAGCGCGGCGCAATCGGACCGTGCGTGACTTCGTCGGCGGAGCGGCGCTCCAGACCGCCCGGGCCGACGATGCGTGCGAGAAGCGCGTTGATCTCCTGCTGCAACTCGGTGCCCTTGAGCTTGAGTACCGACGCGAAGGCCGGCAGGCGCTTCTGCTCGCTGTCGGTGAGCAGGAAGCGCCAGTTGGTGATCTCCAGCGCGCGCGTCTCGGCCTCCAGCATGGCGATGTCTGCGCGCAGCTTGGGGTCGTCGAGCAGCGGC
The DNA here is from genome assembly GCA_022705125.1 of Pseudomonadota bacterium. The sequence goes on along the minus strand of JAKJFB010000275.1, from coordinate 2,121 downwards.
TTGCCGGCCTGTGTGTAGCGTCCGGCGAGTTCGCGCGCGTAGTCGAGCCGCTCGCGGCACAGGCCGACGTTGGCGATGCCCGTGCGTTCGTTCGACAGCAGGAACTTCGCGCAATCCCAGCCCTTGTTCTCCTGGCCGACCAGGTTGCCAACGGGCACGCGCACCTCGTCGAAGAAGACTTCGTTGAGATGGTGCTCGCCGTCGATGGAGTGGATCGGCCGGATCGTGATGCCGGGGGTGCGCAGGTCGATCAGCAGGAAAGAAATGCCTTCCTGCTTGCGCGCCTCGGTATCGGTGCGCACGAGGGCGAACACCCAGTCGGCGAGGTGCGCAGTGGTGGTCCAGATCTTCTGGCCGTTGACGATGTAGTGATCGCCCTCGCGGCGTGCGGCAGTGCGAAGCGACGCGAGGTCGGAGCCGGAGCCGGGCTCCGAGAAGCCCTGGCAGAACCAGATATCGAGATTCGCGAGGCGCGGCAGGAAGTGGTCGCACTGTGCAGGCGTGCCGAACTTCATCAGCACCGGGCCGAGCATGCCGACGTTGAACACCTGCGGCAGCGGGGCGGGGGCGCGATAGGTTTCGTCGAGCAGGATCAGGCGTTCCATCGGGCCGAGGTCGGCGCCGCCGTAGCGCTTGGGCCAGTGCGGCGCGGCCCAGCCACGCTCGTTGAGGATGCGCTGCCAGGCCACTGTGTCCTGCTTGCGCGGCGGATGGCCGGCACGCAGGCGTTCGCGGATCTCTGAGGGCAGCTTTTCGCGGATGAAGGTGCGCACCTCGTCACGGAAGGCGCGCTGTTCGGGGGTGAGGTCCAAGTCCATGGCGAATCATCTTATAGTTCAACCAATGAATATGCAATACTGCCGAACCCTCAAAAGGATCTTTCATGACCAACGAATCGCTCTTCCAACCTGTGCGCACCCGGCGTGGCTTCGAGGCCGTGTGCGACCGCATTCGCGAACAGTTGATGAGCGGCGAGCTGAAGCCGGGCGACCAGCTCCCCGGCGAGCGCGAACTGGCCGAGCGCTTCGGCATCGGACGCGCGGCAGCACGCGACGCATTGCGCAGCCTGGAGGTCTCGGGCGTGGTGGAAGCGCGCAAGGGCATCCAGGGCGGCTTCTTCATCAGGAATGGCGGCAGCGGCGGTCTTGCGCAGACGGTGCAGGACATGGTGTCGCTCGCGCAGGCGTCGCTGGAGAACGTGATGGAGGCGCGCACCGAGATCATCTGCGTGGCGATCCGCCTCGCCTGCCCGCGCGCGACCAACGAGGAGTTCGACACGATCCAGCGCGACATCGACCTGCATGCGGATCTGTTCCGACTGGGGCGCGCCTCGCGCAACACGCAGTCGGTGATCGAGTTCTACCGGCTCATCGCGCAAGCGACGCACAACCCGCTGGTGCTGATGATGGTGGACGCGTTGTCTGAGGTGTACCGGGGTCTCCTCGTTTTCAGTGCAATAAGTGACGGTACGAAAAGCTAGCACTGGCGCGGAGGTGGTGTTGGTAGATCGTTGATTTCATTGACTTTCCTGTTCACTTTCAAATCTGCGATTCGTGGCGTCAAACCGTGGTCGGTTTCATCCATTGGTGCCAGTTATCGATGCATTTGGCCGCGAAGGCAGGATTTGGTCAGCATAGCGGTCAACCGGGAAGCGAAACACACCCCGCAAGTTGATGCTCTCCAGCCTGGTGGGCGCAATCTTCCCGATCAGTTCCGGTGGAATGACCTGGCGGCGGTTCGACCAGCGATCCAGGACCGCCTGCATCTGTGAGGTATTCCACGCCATCACGATGTTGGCCATCAGGCTCAACGCATCGGCCACAGCCTGCATTTCATCGACACGTTTGGCCTGCGCCGGGCTGATCCGGCCGGTATAAATGGCGCGCTTGAGGGCGTTAACAGCCTCGCCCCGATTGAGCACCCGGCGCAACTCGTTCCTGAAAGCGTCCTTGACAAAGTAGTCAGCCAAAAACGCCGTACGCAGCAACCGCCCCAATTGCACGCCAGCCTCATAGATTGGATCGCCCTGGGCGGCAGAACCGAACCGCGCAAGAGCTGCCACCGCACTGGCATGTCCGCTCATGACCGAGGCTGCCAGGTGCACCAGACTATCCCAATGCT
>JAKJFB010000274.1 GCA_022705125.1 Pseudomonadota bacterium | reverse complement strand
TGCTGGAGCTCGGCTACATCGTGCGCGGCGCGATCGATGTAGCCGAGCTCCAGCATGCGCCCGAGAATCCAGTCGCGCCGCGCGCGGGCACCGGCGGGATTGTCGAGCGGATTCAGCGCCGAGGGCGCCTTCGGCAGGCCGGCGATCAGCGCGGCCTCATCCAGCGACAGCTGCGCGATCGGGCGCCCGTAGTAGACCTGAGCCGCGGCCTCGACGCCGTAGGCGCGGTAGCCGAGGAATATCTTGTTGAGATAGAGCTCGAGGATCTGCCGCTTGTCGAGCTCGCGCTCGATCTGCAGCGCGAGCAGGATCTCGTTGAACTTGCGCACGAACGTCTGGTCGCGGCTGAGGAAGTAGTTGCGCGCGACCTGCATCGTGATGGTGCTGCCGCCCGACTGGATGCTGCGGGTGGTCGCGAGTTCCCACGCCGCGCGCGTCAACCCGCCGAAATCGACACCGTGGTGGCTCAGGAAACGGTCGTCCTCGGCGGCGAGCACCGCCTGGACGAGCACCTGGGGGATCTGCTCGAAGCGCACCGGCGAGCAGCGCATCTCGCCGAACTCGCCCATCAACAGGCCGTCGCGGGTGTAGACGCGCAGCGGCTCCTGGAACCTGACGTCGCGCAACACATCCACCGACGGCAGCCGCGGACCCAGATACAGCAGCGAGCCTGTGACGGCGATCACTCCTGCGGCAATCGGCGGCAGCACCACGCGGCACAGGCGCCAGCTCCAGACTACAATCGAACGCATCGGATTTGGTGACTCAAAAGGCCCGGAATGGCCGGAAAAACAGGCTCACGAACGATTATAAACATTTTCTTTTCTTATTATGGATTTGAACTACGCTTAAGCTTGCTTCGCTGCCGGCGCCATCTCGCGAGGCCAGCAAGGCTCCCGGATTCACCAGGAAAAACAACGTGATAGGGCTATTCAAACGGAAGACGCCACCGGTTCTGGGGATCGATATCAGCTCGACCTCCGTGAAGCTCCTGGAGCTCAGTCGCAACGGCGATCGCTACACCGTGGAGAGCTACGCGGTACAGCCGATGCCGCCGAATTCGGTGGTCGAAAAGAACATCGCCGAGGTCGATGCGGTCGCCCAGTGTCTCAAGGACGTGGTGGTCAAGGCCAAGACCAAGACCAGTGACGTCGCGGTCGCCGTGGCGGGCTCCGCGGTCATCACCAAGATCATCGAGATGGCCGAGGGCCTCTCCGATGACGCCATGGAAGCGCAGATCAGCGTCGAGGCGGACCAGTACATTCCCTATCCGCTGGACGAGGTGGCCATCGATTTCGAAATCCAGGGCGCGTCCGAGCGCGGACCGGGCCAGGTCGAGGTGCTGCTCGCCGCCTGCCGGCGCGAGAACGTCGATACGCGGGTCGAGGTCATCGAGGCCGCCGACCTGGTGCCGCGCGTGGTGGACGTCGAGATCTACGCGATGGAGCGCGCCTTCGGGCTCATCGAGGGCCAGCTCGGCCTCGACGAGGACTACACCGTCGCCATCGTCGACATCGGCTCGACCATGACCACGCTCAGCGTGCTGAGCGGTGGACACACGATCTACACCCGCGAACAGCTCTTCGGTGGCAAGCAGCTCACCGAGGAGATCCAGCGCCGCTACGGCCTGAGCGTGCAGGAGGCGGGGCTGGCGAAGAAGGAAGGCGGCCTGCCGGCCGATTACGAGCAGGAAGTGCTGGAGCCGTTTCGCGAAGCCGTGATCCAGCAGGTCACCCGTTCGTTGCAGTTCTTCTTCTCCTCGACGCAGTACAACGACGTGGATCACGTCGTGCTGGCGGGCGGGGTCGCGGCGCTCACGGGCCTCGCGCAGGCAGTGGAGGACAAGCTCGGCACGCCGACGACGGTTGCCAACCCGTTCAAGGGCATGGGCGTGTCCTCGCGCGTGAACTCCGCGGCGCTGGCCAATGACGCCCCCGCGCTGATGATTGCCTGTGGCCTCGCGATGAGGAGCTTCGACTGATGGCAAAGATCAACCTGTTACCGTGGCGCGAGCAGCGGCGCGAGCAGCAGCGCAAGGAGTTCCTGGCCGTCCTCGGCGGCGTGGCCGCCGCCGGCGTGCTGGTGGCGTTGATCGGCCACCTGCTCATCAACGGGCAGATCGACTACCAGAACGAGCGCAACCAGTACCTGAAGACCCACATCGCCGCGCTCGACAAGCAGGTGGCCGAGATCAAGGAACTGCAGGCACGGCGCAACCAGCTGATCGATCGCATGAAGGTCATCCAGGACCTGCAGGGCACGCGCCCGCTGATCGTGCGCATCTTCGACGAGATCGTGCGCACGCTGCCCGACGGCGTGTACTTCCGCGGCATGGAGCGCACCGGGCAGCAGATCACGCTGCGCGGCACGGCGGAGTCCAACAACCGCGTTTCCAGCCTGATGCGACGGCTCGATGCCTCGGAATGGTTCTCGGAACCGACGTTGAAGGGCGTGAAGGCCAATCCCGGTTTCGGCGAGCAGGCCAACGATTTCGACCTGACCGTGAAGGTGAGCATGCCGGGCGTGACCGGGGAAGACGGCCAGGGCGAGGCGGGGGAATAAGGTATGGCACTGGCGGATTCACTGAAGTCGCTGCGCGAGGTCAATCTCTCCGATCTCACGCTGGACAACATCGGCTCCTGGCCGATCGCGGTCAAGGTCGTGGTGTGGGTGCTGGTCTTCGGACTGGTCTGCTTCCTCGGCTGGAACTACCACCTGAAGGGGATGCGCGAGCAACTCCTGGCGGTACGAACCGCGGAAACGCAGTTGCGCGAGGAGTACCGGCTCAAGGCGTTCCAGGTGGCGAACCTCGAGGCGCTGAAGGCGCAGCTGGCCGAGATGGAAGAGCAGTTCGGCGCGCTGCTCTCGCAGCTGCCCAAGGACACCGAGGTGCCCGGGTTGCTCGAGGACATCACCGAGAAGGGCACCGACGCGGGCCTCGCCTTCGACAGCATCGCCCTCGAGGGCGAGCGGGCCGCGGAGTTCTACGTCGAGCTGCCGATCAACATCAACGTCAAGGGCGGCTACCACGATCTCGGCGGATTCGCCAGCGGCGTGGCGGGGCTGCCGCGGATCGTGACCCTGCATGATTTCGCGATCACTCCCGGTGGCAACTCCGGCGAGCTGAGCATGCGGATCCAGGCCAAAACGTACCGATACAAGGGCGAACAATGATGGGCGCCAAGAGAACAGCAAGCCTCGTTTTCTGTGCCGCCCTGCTGGGCGGCTGCGGCGGCGATTTCGCCGACCTGGACGCGTACATGGCCGAGGTCAAGGCGCGGCCGGTCGGCGCGATAGAGCCGATCCCGACGTTCAAGCCGTACCAGTCGTTCACCTATTCCGCGCAGTCCATGCGCGCTCCCTTCGATATCCCGCTGAGCGCCAGGGAAGCGGCCGTGCAGGTGGGCAAGACCGTCAAGCCCGACCTGCTGCGCGCGCGCGAGTTCCTCGAGCGCTTCAATATCGAAGGCCTGCAGATGGTGGGAACGCTGACCCAGAAGGGAACGCTCTGGGCGCTGGTCAAGGACGAGGAGAGCGGCGTGCACCGGGTCCGGATAGGCAATTATCTGGGCAAGAACCACGGCAGGATCGTCGCGACCACCGAAACGGAGATCGCCATCACGGAGATCGTCCCCAATGGGGTGGGTGGCTGGATAGAGCGCCCCCGAACGATCAAGCTGACAGAACAGTAGAGCGCGGAGACAGTATGGACAGCGTAACCAAGAAATCGCGTCACCTTCCCGGTACGGCACGCATGTCGTGGCGCTCGGCCCTGGCGGCAGTGCTCGCCGTGCTGCTGCCGGCGCTCTCGGCGTTCGCCGCTCCCGTCTCGATGACGGACATCGGCTTCAATGCGCTGCCGGGCGGCAAGTTCGAGATCCGCATGAAGTTCGACGGCACGCCGCCGTCGCCGCAGTCCTACACCATCGACAAGCCGGCGCGCATCGCGCTGGACCTGCCGGGCGTATCGAGCGCGCTCGAGCAGAAGAAGCACACGCTGGCCTTCGACAACGCGCAGAGCGTCGTGGTCGTCGAGTCGGGCGGGCGCACGCGGGTGATCGTGAACCTGGTCGAGGTCGCGCCTTACCAGGCGAGCGTCGAGGGCAACGAGCTGGTGGTCAGTGTCGGCTCGGGCGCGAGCGGGCAGTACCTCACGGATGCCGGCGGCAGCGTCGGCGCGACAATGGGCGCTGCGTCGCGCGCGGGCGTGCACTCGGGCATCAAGGACTTCAACTTCCGCCGCGGCGCCAACGGCGAGGGTCGCATCGAATTGCAGCTGGCCGATCCCAAGGCGGACGTCGATGTGCGCCTCGAGGGCAACATGATCAAGGTGTCGTTCTTCGACACCACCGTGCCGGCCGAACTGCAGCGCCGCTACGACGTGGTCGATTTCGCCACGCCGGTGGAAATGATCGACGTGAGCCAGTCGGGTTCGCAGGCAAGCGTGGGCATCAAGGTCACCGGTGAATACGATTACCTCGCCTACCAGGCCGATACCACCTACGTGGTGGCGGTGAAGC
>JAKJFB010000273.1 GCA_022705125.1 Pseudomonadota bacterium | reverse complement strand
CGTGGCGAGCGCGTCCTCGGGCAGGAACAGCGGTACCCAGCCCTGGCCGAACTCGGCGATGCGCTGCGCCGTGGCCGGCGTCGGTGCACCGCCGTACCAGATCGGCAGCGGCTGCTGCACCGGCGCGGGTACCGCGAGCACGTTGTCGAGCTCGACGGTGGGCAGCTTCAGCGTGACGCGCTCGCCCGTCCACAGCGCGCGGCAGGCGCGCACGGTGTCGTCCATGCGCTGGTTGCGCTGCGCGAAGGGGATCGCGCAGGCCTGGTACTCCTCGCGCTGCCAGCCCGCGGCCAGCCCGATGTCGAGCCGGCCGTTGGAAATGCGGTCGAGCGTGGCGAGCTGCTTGGCGAGCAGGGCCGGCGGGCGCAGCGGCGCGATCAGCACGCCGGTGCCGAGGCGCACGGTTTGCGTCACGGCCGCGATCGCGGCGAGGGCTGCGATCGGCTCCGGCCACGGGTCGTCGAGCGGCGCCGGGTACTCACCGAAGGGGTAGGACTTGCCGTCGCCCATCAGCAGGTGCTCGGCGATGTCGAGCTGGTCGATGCCGGCCGCCTCGGCCCAGCGCCCCACGTCCATCAGCCGCGTGAAGTCGTGGCCGAACAGGCGGTTGTACTCCGAGGTGATCGTGATCGATATTTTCATGGGCCTGCCGTTGGCGTAGTCCAGGTGAGCGGCACGCTAACGCATCGGACATTAATGGTCAATAATGTCCGGGTAAAGCCAAAGGCAAGGAGGGCGTCATGGATAGCGCAAGTCAGTCCGCGGGCGGTGTGCGCGACCGGCTGCTCGCGGCGGCGGCCGAGGTCTTCGTGGCGCAGGGCTTTCGCGACGCGCGGCTCGCCCGGGTGGCGAAGCTCGCGGGCGTGTCGCGCTCGACGCTGTACGAGCACTTTCCCGGCAAGGAGCAATTGCTGCTCGCGCTCAACCACCAGTTGATCGACGCACTGCTCGCGCAGATGCGCGCCACCCTGGGCACGGCACCCACGGCGCGCGAGGGCATCCGCGACTGGTTGCTGACCGGCATCCGTCCCGGCGAGCGCCACCGCACGCTGCTGAAGATCATCTACGCCGACGCGGTCCAGCCGAGCCTGCTGCTCGACCGCGCGGCCGCGGCGCAATCGATACGCGATGCGCAGGCGTGGGTGCGCGAGGCGCTCGCGCGAGGCATTGCCGCCGGCGAGTTCCGCGCCGACATGGACGTGGCCCGCACCGCGCACAGCCTGCAGAACATCCACAGCCTGCTGACGCGCCAGGCGGTGGCCGACTACCCGCTGTTCGAGGTCGGCGCGGACGAGGGGGCGAGCATTCTCGAGTTGCTGATGCGCGGGCTCGGGGCGCGGGACTGAGAGCCCGGGAGTTTTTCGCCGGCCTGCCGCGGTCGCGGCCTGGCGGCTGCGGTGAAACAGGCCCGGGCGCTGAGTCGCGACGTGGACGCAGGGATTGCAAGTCCTTTACAAACAATCTCAACGTGAGATACCGTGCCGCTGATCGGAGATACCGGCATGCGCGTTATCAGCAACAAGGCGCTCACCGACTTCGCGACGCTGCATCCTGCGTCCGCGGACCCGCTGCGAACGTGGCGACACATCGTCGAAGCGTCGCATTTGCGTAACTTTGCAGATCTGCGGCGTAGTTTCAATTCGGTCGACCGGGTGGGTGATTTCTACGTATTCGACATTGCTGGTAACAGGTATCGGCTGATCGCTGCAATTCATTTTGACCGTCAGCTGCTGTTCATCCGGCATGTGTTCACGCATGCGCAGTACGACAAGTGGAGGAAGTGAGCATGCTTGCTGTCAAGGAACTCACACGCCATTACGAAGCACTTTGCGAGCAGGTGCCGCTGCGCCCGATTCGCACGAGGACCCACTACAGGCAGGCGGTACGTGCACTGAACGAACTGCTGGATGCCGGCGCGGGCGATGAGTACCACCCGCTGGCGGATCTGGTGGCCACGCTGGGGGAATTGATCGGCGACTACGAGGACGCACACAGGCTTCCGGAGGGCAGTGATCCCGTGGGGGTGCTTCGCTTCCTGATGCAGCAGCACGGCCTGACGCAATCCGGGTTGCCCGAAATCGGCAGCCAGGGCGTGGTGTCCGAAGTCTTGTCGGGACGTCGCGCGCTCAACGTGCGGCAGATCGATGCGCTGGCGCGGCGCTTCGCCGTGTCGCCGGCGGTATTCATGCCGCGTGCCCCGGCAGCTCAGGGCAGGCGTTAGCCGCACCCTGAGTCCGCTGATCGGAGCCTGCTGCATCTAGAACGTGCGCTGAGCCTATGAGGAGAAAGCTAGTGAGCAAAGACCGCCGGAATGTGTGCCCGGGAATCCGCGGGTGGATCCGCGCCCTGTCAATCATCGCGCTCCCGCTGCTTGGCGCCTGCGCCGCGCAGCGCACGCCGCCGGCGCCGGTGTGCACCGGCACCGAGACGCCCGCCAGTCGACTGTTCCTGCAGCAGGTCTCGGCCACCGGCGCGATCGTGCGCTGGCACGGCGACGCCGACGTGATCTGCGCCGGCACCGCGATGGAGCGGCTCGATATCCGCGTGAGCGCCGGCGAGGACGCCGGCCACCGCCAGGCCGTGCTGAGCGGGCTGCAACCGGATACCGTGTACTACTACTCGCTCGGCGGCGCCGCCAGCGCGCCCGCGGGACAGTGGTTCCGCACCGCGCCGCGCGCGGGCGCAGTGCCGGCCGACGGCAACACGCATATCTGGATCCTCGGCGACTCGGGAACCGAGACCGAGGAGTTCATGGGGCGGGCCAGCCATCGCGGCGAGGCGCGCGCGGTGATGGAGGGATACCTGAAGTACAGCCGCGAACAGGCCGGCGACGAACCGCTCGACCTGTTGCTGCTGCTCGGGGACAACGCCTATCTCGCCGGCACCGACGCGCAGTGGCAGGGCGCCTTCTTCGATGTCTACGGCGGCCTGCTGCACCGCGTGGTGACCTGGCCCACGATCGGCAACCACGAGATGGGCGTCACGAACGTGGATGTATGCACGCTGTTTCCCGTGCCCGGCTGCGACAAGGGGCCGGTGCCGATGCCGCTCGGCGGCAGCAGCGAGTCGGCCGATCCGCGCAGCTACGACAGCGACGGCGACGGGCCGGATGCGGAGGGCTTTCCGTACCTGAACATCTTCGCGCTGCCCGCGGCCGGCGAGACGGGCGGCGTGCCCAGCGGCACCGAGCAGTACTACTCCTTCGACCACGGCAACGTGCACGTGGTCAGCCTGGATTCGCAGATCTCGAACCGCGACCCGGCGCAGCGCGCCGCGATGCGCGCATGGCTGGTCGACGACCTTTCCGCGAACCAGCTGGACTGGACCGTGGTGGTGTTCCACCACCCGCCCTACTCGAAGGGCATGAACCACGACTCGGACGTGGAGCAGGCCGAGATCGACATGCGCGAGACCTTCGGGCCGGTGTTCCAGGCGCACGGCGTGGACGCGGTCTACAGCGGTCACGCCCACTCCTACGAGCGTTCGTGGTACCTGCACGGGCATTTCGGCATGGCCGATACCTTCGATGCCGCACAACACGCGGCGCTCGACGCGGCCGGCGCGCCCGCGCTGGGGCAGGGCGAAGCGCCCTACCGCCAGCTGAGCCCCGCGAGCGGCGCCGACGACCGCGTCGTCTACACGGTGGCGGGCAGCGCGGGCAAGGCCGATACCGCCAAGCCCTGCCGTCCCGGGCAGCGCATGATGTGCAGCGACGAATCCTGGCTCGCGCACCCGGCGCACCGCACGTTCGGCGGCGAGGCGCCGGGGCACCGCCCGCACGGGCTGGCGCTGAAGGGCTCGGTGGTGCTGGATGCGGGAGACAAAACGCTGCGCTCGCGCTTCGTCGACGAGCAGGGGCAGGTGCTCGACGAGTTCACGATCACGCGATAGCCCCGTCCGGATGAATCCGGCCCCACGGGGGCATGCGTCCGGATGAGTCCGGATCCACGGGGGCGGCGCTACTGCACCCCCGTAGGTCGCCATTCATGGCGACAACAGCGCCAGCAGCAGCGGCGTGGTGATCGACGAGGCGAGCGTGGACAGCACGATGCTCGCCGCCACCGCGCCCTGCAGCACCTGGAACTGCGAGGCCATCAGGTAGACGTTGACGCCGACCGCGATCGAGGCGAGCAGCACCACGACCTGCGTTTCCAGCGGCGGCAGCCCGATCGCGCGCGCGATCGCCCACACCACCAGCGGCTGCACCAGCAGCTTGATCACGATGATCGCGCTTGCCAGTGGCAAACCTTCGCGCACGCGGTAGCGCGAGATGCCCATGCCGAGCGCGATCAGCGCGAGCGGCGCGGCCATCCCGGCGACCATGCCGAGCGTGGTGTCGAGGACGGCGGGCAGCGCGACGCCGCTCATGCCGAACACGGTGCCGGAGAGGATCGCGACCACCACCGGGTTCGTCAGCACGCTCTTCAGCGTGGCGCCGAAGCCGCGCGCGGAGAGCTCGCCGTGGCGCGCCCATTCCACGCTGACGGTCACCAGCGTCCACAGGATCAGCGAGTTGAACACCAGC
>JAKJFB010000272.1:4272-4537 GCA_022705125.1 Pseudomonadota bacterium | reverse complement strand
GACCGAGCCGGGGGCGGAGAGCGTCCTTGCGCCGTTGCCGCTGCGTACCAGCACGGGACGGCAGTGCTTGCCTCGCGCGAGCTCGATATCCTTCATGGAGTCTCCCACCAGGACGCTGCCTGCCACGGTACAACCGTAATCCTGCTCGACGGCGTCCAGCAGGCCGGTCCGCGGCTTGCGGCAGTTGCAGTTGTCCTGCGGCAGGTGCGGGCAGTAGTAGATGCCGCCGATCGTGCCGCCCTGCGCTTGCGCCAGCCGAACTTCA
>JAKJFB010000272.1:301-4262 GCA_022705125.1 Pseudomonadota bacterium | reverse complement strand
CCGCCACTCCAAGGAACGCTTCGCGCAAGCGTGCCAGCAGGGCAAAGCGATTAGCGCGCAGCCGAGCGTCGTCGCAGTTCACCAGTACCTTGTCGAAGAAGTCATCTACCGCTGCGCGCAGCCCCGCGAGCTCGCGCAGCACACCCGCATAGTCGCCGTTGGCGAGCAGTGGTTGCGTCAGCGACGTGCGATTGTCGAGGTCCGCGGCCAGCACGACTTCTGCCGGTTCCTGCAGCAACGCGCTGTCGATGGCAACGGGAATATCGCCGGACGCCTGCTTCGCGAGGATGTTCGCCACGCGCTTGTTCGCCGCGGCCAGTGCGGCGGCCTCGGGCAGCGCGGTGAATTCCGCTACCGCGCGCACGCGCCGATCGAAATCCAGCGGTCGCGTCACATTGCGCGCCTGCACGGCCAGGAAGCACTCGACCGCGATGCCGGCGTCGCCATACCACGCGCGCAGGCGCTCGAAGATGTAGTCGCGCACGCTGTCGACGACGGTGTCGCGTTTCGCGAGTTTCGCGTGCCCGTTCGCCGCCAGCGCCAGCAGCGGCTGAAGGTCGAGCGCGAGGTTGTTCTCGATGATCGTGCGCAGCAGGCCGAGCGCGGCGCGGCGCAGCGCGAAGGGATCGCGCGAACCGGTTGGCGGCTGGCCGATGCCGAAGATACCGGTCAGCGTGTCGAGGCGATCGGCCAGCGCCAGCGCGATGCCGACCTTGCCCTGCGCCAGCGCATCGCCGGCATGGCGCGGCAGGTACTGTTCGGTGAGCGCCTGCGCGACCGCGGGATCCTCGCCGTCGTGCAGCGCGTAGTAGCTGCCCATGATGCCCTGCAGTTCATCGAACTCCAGCACCATCTCGGACACCAGGTCCGACTTGCCGAGCACCGCGGCGCGCGCGCACAGCGAAGGATCGGCGCCGAGTTCCGTGCCGATCGCGCGCGCGAGCGCCGCCACGCGCTCGGTCTTGTCCCAGAGACTGCCGAGTTCGGTCTGGAACACGATGTTGCGCAGGCGTTCGCGCCGTGCTTCCAGCGTGGACTGCTTGTCCTGCGCGAAGAAGAACGCGGCATCGGTCAGGCGTGGACGGATCACGCGCTCGTTGCCGTCCACCACCTTCCGCGCATCGCTGCTGTCGATGTTCGACACCGTGATGAAATACGGCAGCAAAGCGCCGCTCGCATCCACTAGGTGGAAGTATTTCTGGTGCTGCTTCATCGAGCAGATCAGCGCTTCGGCCGGCACCCCCAGGAAGCGTTCCTCGAAGCGGCCCGCCAGCGCGCGCGGCCACTCGACCAGGCTGCTCACTTCGTCCAGCAATGCTTCGTCGATGACGGCGATGCCGCCGAGTTCGGCAGCCCTGGCGCGTACCTGCGCCGCGACATCGGCGCGCCGCTTCGCGTAGTCGGCGATGACGCAGCCCTGATCGTGCAGTGCGCTCTCGTAATCGGCGGCGCGCTCCAGCGTGATGCGCGCGGCTCCGTGCACGCGATGCCCGCGTGTCTCGCGACCGGTCTCGATGCCGAGCACTTCGCCCGGCACCACGGTGCTGCCGTAAAGCATGACTATCCAGTGCGCGGGACGCACGAATTCCGCGCGCCGCGCGCCCCAGCGCATGCGCTTTGCGATCGGCAGCGCGGCCAGCGCACTCTCGAGCAGCGCGGGCAGCAGCGTGGCCGTGGCCTGGCCCGCTACGTGCTGGCGATGCGCAAGGCGCTCGCCCTTCTCGCCGGGAACGCGCAGCAGCGCATCGACCTCGACGCCACAGCCACGCGCAAACCCGAGCGCGGCACCCGTTGGCTTGCCATCGGCGTCGAAGGCGGCCGATACCGCGGGTCCGAGTTTTTCCACCATCGAATCGGGTTGCGTGGCGTCGAGCGCGTCGATCGATACCGCCAGACGGCGCGGACTGGCGAACCAGCGCGAGGCGCCGTGCACGATGCGCTGCTCGTCGAGGCGCGCGAGCAGTTCGCTGTGCAGTGATTCACCGAGCGCGCGCAGGCTGGTGGGCGGGAGTTCCTCGGTGCCGATCTCGATCAGCAGGGTATCGGCGCTCATCGGGCGGTCTCCTCGGCGGCCAGCAACTCGCGGCGCAGCTGCTCGCTGGCCTGCGGAAAGCCGAGCGCCTTGCGCATGTCGAAGTAACTCTGCGCGACGGCGCGTGCCAGCGTGCGCACGCGCAGGATGAAGCGCTGGCGTTCGGTCACGGAGATGGCGTGGCGCGCGTCGAGCAGGTTGAAGGTATGCGAGGCCTTCAGCACCTGCTCGTAGGCCGGTAGCGGCAGCTGCATTTCGATCAGGCGCTGGCACTCGCTCTCGTGCTTGTCGAAGCTGGCGAACAGGAACGGCACGTCGGCCTCTTCGAAGTTGTAGCGCGACATCTCGACTTCGTTCCGGTGAAACACGTCGCCGTAGGTCACCGGACCCTGCGGCCCGTGCGCCCACAGCAGGTCGTAGACGCTGTCGACACCCTGCAGGTACATCGCGATGCGCTCGATGCCGTAGGTGATCTCGCCCGTCACCGGGAAACACTCAAGGCCGCCGACCTGCTGGAAGTAGGTGAACTGCGTCACTTCCATGCCGTTCAGCCACACCTCCCAGCCCAGACCCCACGCGCCCAGTGTCGGTGACTCCCAGTTGTCCTCGACGAAGCGGATGTCGTGCACCGAGGGGTCGATGCCGAGGAAACGCAGCGACTCTATGTAGCGCTCCTGGAAATCGTCGGGCGAAGGCTTCATCACGACCTGGAACTGGTAGTAGTGCTGCAGCCGGTTCGGGTTCTCGCCGTAACGGCCGTCCTTCGGGCGTCGCGAGGGCTGCACGTAGGCGGCGTTCCAGTTCTCGGGGCCGATCGAGCGCAGGAAGGTGGCGGGGTGGAAAGTGCCCGCGCCCACCTCCATGTCCAGCGGTTGCAGGATCACGCAGCCCTGGCGGGACCAGTATTGCTGCAGCGCGAGGATGAGCTCCTGGAACGTCGCGGGCGCCGCGGGTGAGATTGCTGATGCCATGTGTCGCTCGATGCCGGGCTGGCGAAAAAGGGCGCTCATTATAGGAGACAACCGCCGCGAGCGACGACTGCAACTAGTGCGCGCTCCGTCGTGAGGGCAAGATCCGCTAGAAGAAGCCGAATCCCACCTGGAACAGCTTCTCGACCTCGCGCGTGCGGCTCTTGTCGACGAGGAACATGATCACGTGGTCGTCGGTCTGGACCTTTACGTGGCGGTGCGCGATCAACACCTCGCTGCCGCGCACGATGGCACCGATGGTGACGCCCTCGGGAAGCTTGATGTCCCCGAGCGCCTTGCCCACGACCTTGGAGTTGCTCGAATCCCCGTGCGCCACGATCTCCAGCGCCTCGGCCGCGCCGCGGCGCAGGCGGTAGACATTGGTCATGTGCCCGCGCCGCACGTGCGTCAGCAGGCTGCCGATGGTGACCTGCTGCGGCGAGATGGCGATGTCGATGTCCACACCCTGCACCAGGTCGACGTAGGCGGGGTTGCCGATGAGCGTGATCACCTTTGCCGCGCCGAGGCGTTTTGCCAGCAGCGAGGACATGATGTTGATCTCGTCGTCGTTGGTGAGCGCGCAGAACACGTCGGTGTCCTCGACATTCTCGGCGATCAGCAGTTCACGGTCAGACGCGCTTCCGCGCAGCGCGATGCCGTGCTGCAGTCGCTCGCTCAGCAGCTTGCAGCGCTCGGGGTGCATCTCGATCACCTTCACCGCGTAGCGCGACTCGATCGTTTCCGCGAGCCGCATGCCGATATTGCCGCCGCCGGCGATCATCACGCGCTTGTAGGGCTTGTCGATGCGGCGCAGTTCGGACATCACCTGGCGTATGTGCTCGCGCGCGGCGATGAAGAACACGTCGTCGTCGGCCTCGATCACGGTGCTGCCTTCGGGCAGGATCGGGCGATTGCGGCGGAAGATCGCCGCCACGCGCGTGTCGGCGTTCGGCATGCGTTT
>JAKJFB010000272.1:0-267 GCA_022705125.1 Pseudomonadota bacterium | reverse complement strand
GGCCCGCCGTGATAGGCCTTCATGCCCACCAGTTGCGCCTTGCCGTCGGCGAAATCCAGCACCTGTACTGCCCCGGGGTGCTCGATCAGGCGCTCGATCGCGTTGGTCACCAGGTTCTCGGGGCTGATGATCACGTCGATCGGAAACGCCTCCTTGCTGAACAGCGAGGCGTGCTGGGTGTAGGAATGGCTGCGGATGCGCGCGATACGCTGGGGTGTGCGGAACATCGAATGCGCGACCTGGCAGGCCACCATGTTGATCTCGTCG
>JAKJFB010000271.1:4307-4558 GCA_022705125.1 Pseudomonadota bacterium | reverse complement strand
ATCTACGCCGAGGATCCGCGCAACGATTTCCTGCCGGTCACCGGGCGGCTGGCCTGGCTGCAGCCACCGCAGGAGAGCGAGCACGTGCGCGTGGACACCGGCGTGGTGCAGGGTGACGATGTCAGCATCCATTACGATCCGATGATCGCCAAGCTGGTCGTGTGGGACGAGACGCGCCCGCGCGCGCTGGCGCGCCTCAAGCGCGCGCTCGCCGAGTACCGCATCGGCGGGCTCACGACCAATATCGCCTT
>JAKJFB010000271.1:0-4297 GCA_022705125.1 Pseudomonadota bacterium | reverse complement strand
CACGCCGATGCGATATTCCGCGATGCCGGTCACTCGCGCGCGCGCCAGCTGCCGTTGGCGGCGCTCTACCTGCTGCTGGCGCGCGAGCGCCAGGTCGCCGAGCGCGCGAACCGCAGCGCCGACAGCTTCTCGCCGTGGCACCTCGGCAACGCCTGGCGCATGGGCGAGCCGCGGATCCACCGCCTCGGGCTGCTGATGAACGGCAGCGCGCAGCAGGTGACGCTGGAGGAGATCGGCGAGGGCAGCGCGCGGCGCTACCGGATGCAGCACGAGGGCCACGGCCTGATGCTCGCCGGCCGCCTCGAGGGCAACGAGCTGCTCGCGAACGTCGAGGCACACAGCGAGCGCGTCACCGTGGTGCCGCTCGATCGCGTCTACACGCTGTTCGATGCCTGCGGCGCGACCGAGTTCGCGCTGCTCGAACCGGATCTCGGCGAGGACGTCGAGCACACCGGCGCGCAGGCCTTCGCCGCGCCGATGAACGGTTCCGTGGTCGCGCTGCTGGTCGATACGGGCCAGGCGGTCGCCAGGGGCGACGCGCTGCTGATCATGGAAGCGATGAAGATGGAGCACACCATCCGCGCGCCCGCCGCGGGCTCCGTGCGCGAGTTCTATTTCGCGCCGGGGGACCTGGTCGACGGCGGGGCGGAGCTGCTCGCCTTCGAGGTGGCGGGCCAGGGCTCCTAGCCCGTGACCTCGGGCGTCAGTTCCCCGACTGCCTGGTAGTGGCTGAGGAACACCTTGCCGCTCAGTCCGTGCAGGAACCCGGTGTGCTTCAGCCGGTCCATCACCGGCCCCTTGACCTCGCTCAGGTGCAGCACGATGCCGGCCTCGCGCAGGCGCTTCTCGATGGCCTCCAGGCTCTCCAGCGCGCTCGCGTCGATGACGTTGATCGCCGAGCACTGCAGCACCAGGTGCTGCAGCTGCGGGTGCGTGGCGACCGCGTCGTTCACGCGGTCCTCCAGCGCGCGCGCGTTGGCGAAGTAGAGGCTCTCGTCGACGCGCAGGCTGACCAGCCGCGGCGAGGTCTTCACCGGGTGGCGCAGCACGTTCCTGAAATGCTCCGTTCCCGGCAGCAGTCCGACCTCGGCGATATGCGGGCGGCTGGTGCGGAACAGGAACAGCACGATCGAGACCCCGACGCCGGCGACCAGTCCGATCTCGACGCCCGCGGCCAGCGTGGCCAGCACCGTCGCGATCAGCGCCACGAAATCGGTCTTCGAGTAGGTCCACGTGCGCCGGAAGATGTCGATGTCGATCAGCGAGAGCACGGCCACGATGATCGTGGCGGCGAGCGTGGCCTGCGGGAGGAAGTAGAGCGCCGGCGTGAGCAGCAGCGAGGCGAGCGCGATGCCCGCCGCCGTGTAGATGCCCGCGGCCGGCGTCCGGGCGCCGGCGTCGAAGTTGACCACCGAGCGCGCGAAGCCGCCGGTCACCGGGAAACCGCCCGAGAAGGCGGCTGACAGGTTGCTCGCGCCGAGCGCCACCAGTTCCTGGTCGGGCTCGATGCGCTGGCGCCGGCGCGCGGCCAGCGTCTGCGCCACCGATACCGATTCCACGAAGCCCACCACGCTGATCAACAGCGCCGGCAGCAGCAGCGCTTCCCACAGCGCGGGGTTCCAGGACGGCAGCGTGAACGGCGGCAGCCCCGCGGGTACGCTGCCGACGATCCTCAGCCCCTGCTCATGCCAGCCGAGCAGCCAGGTCGGCAGCGTGGTTGCCGCGATCGCCGCCACCGGCGCCGATTTCACGATCACGTCGGTGGCCCTCGGCGCGATGCCGTGCCGCGCGAGCAGCGGCTTCAGCGCCGTGCGCGCCCAGAACAGGAACGCCGCCGCGCCGATGCCGACCGCGGCGCTGAGCAACTGGGTCTGCGGGAGGTGGCGTGCAAGGTTGGTGGCGATCTCCACGAACGAGTGCCCGTGCGCCTCGATGCCGAGGATCGTCTTGAGTTGCCCGGCCGCGATCAGCAGCGCGGAAGCCGAGATGAAACCCGAGATCACGGGGTGGCTGAGGAAGTTGGCGAGGAAGCCGAGCCGCAGCAGGCCCATCGCGCACAGCATCAGGCCGGACAGCAGGGCCAGGGCGATCGCGGCGGACCAGTATTGCGGCGAGCCCGCCACGGCGTGCTCGCCGATGGCGGTCGCGGTCATCAGCGAGATCACCGCGACCGGGCCCACGGCGAGCACGCGGCTGGTACCGAACAGGGCATAGAGCAGCAGCGGCGCGATGCTCGCGTAGAGCCCCGCCTCGGGCGGCAGCCCCGCGAGCAGGGCGTAGGCGAGACTCTGCGGGATCAGCATGATCGTGACGATCAGCGCCGCGAGCAGGTCGCCGACCAGCGTTTCGCGGTCGTAGCTCCTGGCCCACGCCAGGATCGGCAGCGCGGGCAGATACCTGCGCAGGGCCTGCGCGCGCGGGCTCACCCGACCATTTCCGGCTTCGCCATCCATTCGCGACCCTTGAGCATGGCCTCCCAGTAAAGCGGCGGCAGGATGCGCTCCTTCAGGTACCACGCGAGGCGTGACGGCCGCGTGCCGTCGATCAGCCAGCCGGGAAAGCTCGGGGCCAGCTTGCCGCCGTAGGTGAACTCGGCCAGCACGATCTTGCCGCGCTCGACGGTGAGGGGGCAGGAGCCGTAGCCGTCATAGCGTGCGTCGCCGCGGGCCTCGCCGCGCGTCACCAGCAGGTTGTGCGCGACCACCGGCGCCTGCTTGCGCGCTGCCGCGGCCGTCTTGGCGTTCGTGGTGTTGCCCGCGTCGCCGAGCGCGAAGACGTTGTCGAAGCCGCGATGGCGCAGCGTCGCCGGGTCCACGTCGACCCAGCCCGCGGCGTCGGCCAGCGGGCTGACGCGGATGAAGTCGGGCGCCTTCTGTGGCGGCACGACGTGGATCATGTCGAAGTCGAGGTTCACGGTCTGCTGGCTGCCGTCGGCGTTGGTCTGGCGGAATGTCGCCTTGCGCGCAGGGCCGTCTACGGCGACCAGGTTGCGGTTGAACTCCAGCCCGATGCCATAGGCCCCGACGTATTCCATCAACGCCGGCACGTAGTCGGGCACGCCGAACAATACCGCGCCCGCGTTGCAGAACCGGATGTCGAGCTGCGACAGCACGCCGGCGCGGCGCCAGTGATCGGCCGAGAGGTACATGGCCTTCTGCGGCGCGCCGGCGCACTTGATCGGCATCGGCGGCTGCGTGAAGACCGCCCTGCCGCCGCGAAGATTCTGCACCAGCTGCCAGGTATAGGGGGCGAGGTCGTAGCGGTAGTTGGAGGTCACGCCGTTGCGCCCGAGCGTCTCGGGCAGCCCCTCGATGCCCTGCCAGTCGAGCTTGATGCCCGGACACACCACGAGCTGCCGGTACGAGACCACGCGGCAGCCGTCGAGGATCACGGCGTTGCGCTCGGGTTCGAAGGCGGCCACGGCGGACTTGATCCAGTGCACGCCGCGCGGCAGCACCGCGGCCATCGTGCGCGCCGTGAACGCGGGCTTGAACACGCCTGCGCCTACCAGCGTCCAGCCGGGCTGGTAGTAGTGCACGTCGGCGGGATCGATGATCGCGATGTCGAGCCCGGGTCGGCGCGCCAGCAGGCTCGAGGCCACCGCGACACCTGCCGCGCCGCCGCCGATGATCACGATCTCGTGCGAAGCATCGGCCACCTCCACCGGCGTCCTGCCGCCGTTCATGATGCGGCGCACCAGACCGCGGAGGTCGTAGCCGGCCTTCGCGCCCGTCTCGATGATCTCGGGCAGCGGGATCTTCCCGGATTGCGACAGCGCCCACATCGTGGCCGAGCGCATGCCGCTGCGGCAGTAGGCCAGCACGGGCCTGGGCAGTTCCTCCATCATCCGCCCGAACTCGGCGCCCTGCTCGTCGCTGACCTTGCCCGATTCCGCGGGCAGGTAGCGCACCTCGAGCCCCGCGCTGCGCGCGGCGCGCTCGATTTCGCTGAAGCCGGGCTGGTCGGCGGCCTCCCCGTCGGTGCGGTTGCAGATGATCGAGCGGAATCCCGCGCCGGCAATTTCCGGGAGATCGGCGGCTGCGATCTGCCCCGCGACCGAGAGCGCGGGGGTCAGTTTCTTGATGTCCACGGTTTCAGCTCCTGGCGAATCTGCGCAATCAAGGCATTACAAACATACATGACAATCCATGGTTTTCCTCCAGATCGTTGCGCGCAATGGCCAGCGGGTGGTCGGTGGCATGCGGTGGGACAATCGTCCGCAGGAATGCGGGCCCACGCCGGGGAGGACAATCGTCCGCATGAATGCGGACCCGCGGGGGCGGGTTGACCGATATAG
>JAKJFB010000270.1 GCA_022705125.1 Pseudomonadota bacterium | reverse complement strand
GTTCCGCCGCTGGCCGACGAGTTGCTGGCGCCGGCCGCCTGTTATGACATGGCCTACGCGAGCGATCGCACCGCCTTCCTCGCGCGCGCCGCGCTTGCCGGCGCGTCGCAGCTTGCCGATGGCCTGGGCATGCTGGTCGAACAGGCCGCCGAGTCCTTCTATATATGGAGGGGCCTGCGCCCGGAAACCGGTACCCTGATCGAGGAGCTTCGCACCGGGGTCGTGATCAGGCCCGCGCGCGGCGAGCAGGACCTGCAGCGCGTGGCCGCGTTGTTTCGCGAATACCAGCAGTGGCTGGGCGAGGACCTGTGCTTCCAGGGTTTCGAGCGCGAACTCGCCACGCTGCCCGGTCCCTACGCGCCGCCCACCGGCGCGCTGCTGCTGGCGCAGAGCGGGCGCGAGGTCATCGGCTGCGTCGCGGTGCGCATGATCGAGCCCGGCATCTGCGAAATGAAACGCCTGTATGTGCAGCCCGGCCGGCGCGGCGCGCGTCTCGGGTACGCGCTGGCCAGCGCCGCGATCCAGGCGGCACGCGACGCCGGCCACGCGACGATGCGCCTCGACACGCTGGACCGGTTGAAGGAGGCGATGGCGCTGTACCGCAGCCTGGGCTTTCGCGAGCGGGCGCCTTATTACGACAACCCTCTCGGCAACGTGGTGTACTGGGAACTCGACCTGCACCAGGGCGCCGCCAGCGCAGGAGAGAGCGCATGACGCAGTTGCGCAAGTTCATCGCCGGAGCCGTCTGTCCGTCCTGCAACCAGGTCGACAAGCTCTTCGTCACCACGCAGGACGGCGCCATGGTGTGCGAGTGCGTCAGCTGCGGCTTTCGCGACGTGCGCGAGCGCGACGCCGAGCCCGGCACCGCGGAATTCGCCAAGGGGCTGGGTGAGCCGGGGACCGACACCAGCGTGGTGCGCATCGTCGAGCCCTGAGTTCGGCTGCCGTGACTCCCGACATCAAGAGCATTGTGCAATCCGGTGATTGCACAAGGTTTTGTCGCAAGCCTCGATTTACGTTGTTATACTTCGCGCGCTTTGCATTGACCCGTATCAATGCAGGGGGTTAGTAAAACAGCCGCGGTGACCCAGGGCACGTGCGGCTGTGCCCGATTCCCGGTCTGCGCGCGCAGCCGGAACAGTGCGTTCCGCAGGAACCCGCAGGTTCCCTGCACGACGCGACTACCAACAAAAGGGAGAGTTAGGAGACATGCGAGCAGCCACACGACGCCGTCTGCTGCCACTCGCACTGCCGGGGGCAACGCTGTCCGCGTTCTCCGGCAGCTTGCTGGCGGCCGAAGCCGGGCATTCTTCGGTCAACATGACCCGCGGCGTGACCGAGGTCAGCCACGCCATCTACGACCTGCACATGTACACCCTGTGGGTCTGCGTGGCGATCGGCGTGGTCGTGTTCGGCGTCATGTTCTATTCGATCTTCGCGCACCGCAAGTCGAAGGGGGCCGTGGCCGCGAATTTCCACGAGAGCACCACGCTCGAGATCGCGTGGACCGTCGTGCCCTTCCTGATCCTCGCCACCTTCGCCGCCCCCGCGACGCGGACGCTGCTGAGCATCTACAACGCCGACGAAGCCGATCTCGACGTGATGATCACGGGCTACCAGTGGAAGTGGAAATACGAATACCTCGACAAGGGTGTGAGCTTCTTCTCCGCGCTGAGCACCTCGCCGAACGAGTTCAACAACATCCGCAATCCCGACCAGGCGCCCAAGGGCGAGCATTACCTGCTCGAAGTAGATGAGCCGCTGGTGATCCCGGCGGGCAAGAAGGTACGTTTCCTCGTGACCGCCGCCGACGTGATCCACTCCTGGTGGGTGCCGCAGCTGGCGGTGAAGAAGGACGCGATCCCCGGCTTCGTGAACGAGACCTGGACCCGCGTGCCGGAGCCCGGCATCTACCGCGGCCAGTGCGCCGAGCTCTGTGGCAAGGACCACGGCTTCATGCCGATCGTCGTCAACGTGGTGCCGGAAGCCGAGTTCGACGGCTGGCTCGCCAAGCGCAAGGAAGAGGCCGATGCCGAGAAGGCGTTGATGGCGCAGACCTTCACGATGGACGAACTGATGGCGCGCGGCGAGAGCGTCTACGCCAAGGCCTGCGCCTCCTGCCACCAGCCCAACGGCGAGGGCGTACCGCCCGCGTTCCCGGCGCTGAAGGGCAGCGCGATCGCGATGGGTCCGGTGGAGGGACACCTCGACATCGTGGTCAACGGCAAGCAGGCCACCTCGATGGCCGCCTTCGGCGCACAGCTGAACGAAGTCGATCTCGCGGCCGTGATCACCTATGAACGCAACGCGTGGGGCAACAACATGGGCGACATGTTGCAGCCGATCGACGTAGCCAAGTTCAAGAAAGCCAAGTAATCCAGGAGCAACATCATGGGTGCAGATCATCACGGCCCAGCGAAGGGCATAACCCGCTGGCTGTTCACGACCAACCACAAGGACATCGGCACGATGTACCTGTGGTTCAGCTTCGCGATGTTCATCCTGGGCGGCATCTTCGCGCTGGTCATCCGCGCCGAACTGTTCCAGCCCGGCCTGCAGATCGTGAAGCCGGAATTCTTCAACCAGATGACGACCATGCACGGTCTCGTGATGGTGTTCGGGGCGATCATGCCCGCGTGGGTCGGACTGGGTAACTGGATGATACCCATGATGATCGGCGCGCCCGACATGGCGCTGCCGCGCATGAACAACTGGAGCTTCTGGATCCTGCCGTTCGCGTTCGCCATGCTCGCCGCGACGCTGTTCACCGAAGCCGGCGCGCCGAACTTCGGCTGGACCTTCTATGCGCCGTTGTCGACGACCTACGCGCCGGAAACGGTCACGTTCTTCATCTTCGGCGTGCACCTGATGGGCATGTCCTCGATCATGGGCTCGATCAACATCATCGCCACGATCATGAACATGCGCGCCCCGGGCATGACCTACATGAAGATGCCGATGTTCGTCTGGACCTGGTTCATCACCGCCTTCCTGCTGATCGCCGTGATGCCGGTGCTCGCGGGCGCGGTCACGATGATGCTGTTCGACATCCACTTCGGCACCAGCTTCTTCAGCGCGGCCGGTGGCGGCGACCCGGTGCTGTTCCAGCACGTGTTCTGGTTCTTCGGTCACCCCGAGGTGTACATCATGATCCTGCCGGGCTTCGGCATCATCAGCCAGGTGATCTCGACCTTCTCGAAGAAGCCGGTCTTCGGCTATCTCGGCATGGCCTATGCAACCGCCTCGATCGCCTTCCTGAGCTTCATCGTGTGGGCGCACCACATGTACACCGTCGGCATGCCGATCGCGGGCGAGCTGTTCTTCATGTACGCCACGATGCTGATCGCCGTGCCCACCGGCGTGAAGGTGTTCAACTGGATCACGACGATGTTCAAGGGCTCGATGACCTTCGAGACCCCGATGCTGTTCGCGATCGCGTTCATCATCCTGTTCACGATCGGTGGCTTCTCGGGCCTGATGCTGTCGCTGGCACCGCTGGACTTCCAGTACCACGACACCTACTTCGTGGTGGCGCACTTCCACTACGTGCTGGTGCAGGGCGCGCTGTTCGCGCTGTTCTGCGGCGTCTACTACTGGCTGCCGAAGTGGACCGGGCACATGTACGACGAGGGCCTGTCCAAGGCGCATTTCTGGATGACGTTCATCGGCGTGAACACCGCGTTCTTCCCGATGCACTTCGTCGGCCTCGCGGGCATGCCGCGCCGCATCCCGGACTACGCGCTGCAGTTCGCCGACTTCAACATGCTCTCGACCATCGGTGCCTACATCACCGGTTTCTCGCAGCTGATCTTCGTGGTCTGCGTGGTCAAGTGCATCAAGGGCGGCGTGAAGGCAACCGACAAGGTGTGGGAAGGATCGCATGGCCTCGAGTGGACGGTGCCGTCGCCGGCTCCGTACCACACGTTCAGCGTGCCGCCGCAGGTCAAGTGAGGGGGTGAGAAAGATGTCCACGGGGTCGTCCAACCGGAAAACCGTATTGCGGCTGGGTGCGATCGCCGTGGGCATGTTCGGTTTCGGATTCGCGCTGGTGCCGCTGTATGACGTGCTCTGCGATGTCATGGGCATCAGCCGGGACAACATCAGCAGGGCGGCCGACTACCGTGCCGAGGCCAGCGTCGTGGACACCAGCCGCACCGTGCGCGTGCAGTTCGTCGCGAACAACGACGGTACGATGCCCTGGGAGTTCCACCCGCACGAGTTCGAGATCAAGGTGAACCCGGGCGCGGCGAACAGCACGACGTTCTACGCGCGCAACCCCGCACCGCGCGCGATGGTGGCGCAGGCGATACCGAGCATCTCGCCGCCCGAGGCGGCGCAGTACTTCCACAAGACCGAGTGCTTCTGCTTCAACCAGCAGGCACTCGAATCGGGCGAGGCGCTGGACATGCCGCTGCAGTTCATCGTGGACCAGGCGCTGCCCGCCAAGATCAAGACGATAACGCTTTCCTACACGCTGTTCGACGTGACCGGGAAAGTGGTGGACAACCGCGTCAGCGCGGCCAACTGACCAGACCAATACCTACGCATACATTCTGGATTTTTCGGGGAGACACGAAATGGCGAGCGAGACCGGCGGACATCAGACT
>JAKJFB010000026.1 GCA_022705125.1 Pseudomonadota bacterium | reverse complement strand
GCAGGGAGCGGCGCAGCCGGTCGTAGAGCGAATGCGCGGGCTTTTCGAGCAGCAGTACGCCCATCGTGTGCATGGGCATCTCCGGGGTTTCGGCGTGCAGCATCCCGGCATCCGCACTGGAGACACGTTGCATGGTCCTTACCTCTCGACAGTGGTGCTTCGCGCGTCCTGCTCCAGCGTGAAATGCCGGGTCTCGCCGTTGCCCGGGCGCACCCGCACACCATGGCCGGTGCAGTCGCGCCCGAGCATCGCGTGCACGGTGGCCGCATCGCCGGGGGCGGAGCAGGCCACGAAGCGTTCCCCGGCATCCGTCTCCCCGATCACCACCGCCTGCAGCGGCGCGCAAACCCCTGCCCGTCGACCGCGGTGTCGGCGCGGCTCCAGTCCACGATGCTGGGCCGGCACGAGTAGATGCCGGCGGCATGCTTCGACAGCATGCCGCCGTTGGCCGTCACCAGGCCGAATGCCTCGGGCTCGCGGCGCAGTCGCCACACCATCTCGGCGATGCCGTGCATGGAGTAGTTGTTGCCCGGACCGCCGAAGTACGGCAAGCCTCCGGTCAGCGTCAGCGCGCGGCTGCCGTCGTCGGGCAGGCCCAGGTGTTGCGCAATGACGCTGATGGCGCACGGGAAGCAGCTGTAGACGTCGATCGGGCCGATGTCGGCCACGCTGCGCCCGGCCATCGCGAGGGCGCGCGCCAGCACCGCGCCGGCAACCGGGGCCTCGCCGACGTCGGGGCGCTCGCTCAGCATCCATTCCGCGCCCTCGGCCATGCCGTGGAGGAACACCCAGCGATCACGCGGTATGCCGAGCTCGCGTGCTTTGGCCACACTGGTCATCAGCAACGCCGCGGCCTGGTTGACGCCGTCCTGCGCCACCATGCGCCGGGTGTAGAGGTGCGTCATCGGCGCGGCGGCGAGGATCTCCTGCGCCGATTGCGCACCGGCGAACTGGGCGTAGGGGTTGGCCGCCGCGACCGCGCTGAACGAAGCCATCAGCGCGGCGCTGTGCGCGCGCTGCTGTGCCGTCGAGCGGCCCGCCGCGCTCGCGCGCGCCTGCTCGACGAGCGTGTAGAAATACACCGGCATGATCAGGCCGTTGTGGATCTCCTGCGAGGTGAACAGGTCCGCGCCGAGGCCGGCGGCAAAATCGATACCTTCGACGCGCGCGCCGAGCGTGCCGTTCAGGCGGGTGATCCTCAGGCTCATGGTGTGGTCTCCAGGTCCGATAGCGCCGGCGAGATTGCCGCAGCGAGCTGCGCACCGGCAAGTTACAGGGTGCTCATGCGCTCCATCGCCGTCCCGTGGCCTGCCCGGGTACCATGCAGCATTCTATGCACGGGGCAACCCTTCAGCCCGGAGCGATCCGCCCATGCCAACCTCCCTGCTCGCCTTGCTCGGCTTCATCGCCTGGACCCTGTTCCTGCTCGTGCTCATGGAGGCCATCCGCTCCGGGCTCGTCCTGACGGGGGCCGTCCCCGCGAACGACTTCAATCCCGGGAACTCCAACCTGTCGCCTTTCATGCAGCGCCTGGCACGCGCACACGCAAACTGCCTCGAGGGTCTGCCGATATTCGGCGGACTGCTGCTCATCGCGGTCGTGGCCGGCAAGACGCACATCACGGATCCGCTGGCTTGTCTGCTGCTTGCGGCGCGCATCACCCAGTCGCTCATTCACCTGGCGTCGACCTCGCGGGTCGCGGTGACTGCACGGTTCTCGGCCTTCGCAGTACAGATGGGCATTGCCGTGTACTGGGTCGTCCTGCTGTACGGCGCATGAGCGTTGCAGCGCGCGCGCTGCTGCTCACTCCTCGGACTGGAAGCTCTTGACGATGTAGCCCCCCGATTTTTCGTCGAGCTCGAGCTCGAGCAGATGCCGCGCCTGCGCCTCCTCCAGCAACTGCCCGAAGCTGCGGAAGCCGTGATAGCTCTCGTTGAAACCCGGCTTGCGGCGCTTGATCGTCTGCTTGACCATCGAGGCCCAGACCTTCTCCTCCTGTCCGCGCTCCTCGAACAGGTCCTCGACGGTCGCCATCACCAGGTCGAGCGCCTCCTGCCTTTTGTCGTCGGCCGGCGGCAGCTCGGGCTCCTTCTCCTTGCCGTCCTTGCCCCTGGGCGCGGCGCTCTTCTTCGCAGCCGGGCGGCTGCGACGCTTGCGCTGGTTCTCGGGTTCACGCGCGAGGTCGTCGTAGTAGATGAACTCGTCGCAGTTGGCGATCAGCAAATCGGAGGTGGAGCTCTTCACGCCGACGCCGATCACGGTCTTGTTGTTCTCGCGCAGCTTGCTCACCAGCGGCGAGAAGTCGGAGTCGCCGCTGATGATCACGAACATGTCGACGTGCGACTTGGTGTAGCAGAGGTCGAGCGCATCCACCACCATGCGGATGTCCGCGGAGTTCTTGCCCGACTGGCGCACGTGCGGGATCTCGATCAGCTCGAAGGAGGCTTCGTGCATCGCCTTCTTGAACTCCTTGTACCGCTCCCAGTCGCAGTAGGCTTTCTTGACCACGATGTTGCCCTTCAGCAACAGCCGTTCCAGCACCTTGCGGATGTCGAAGGCGGCGTACTTGGCATCGCGCACGCCGAGCGCCACGTTCTCGAAGTCGCAGAACAGCGCCATGTTACGGGTATTGGGTCTGTCACTCATGCGGTTGTCCTAGTCCAGTCCAAAGAAGGCGCGAATGCGGGCCAGCATATCGGTACGCGCGCTTGCCGCCGCGTGTGCTCCGGCGGCCGAGCCGCGCAGCTCGCCCGTGAGCATGCCGCGCTCACGGAAGATATCCCCCGGCCCGAGCGAACTCACGTAACGGCGCGTGCCGCCGGTCTCGTCGCAGATCTCGGCGGCGCCCTCGATCACGAGGTACAGCCAGTGTGCCACGGCGCCCTGGCGCGTCACCACGTCACCCGCGAGAAAGGGCGCGTGCACCAGGTGCTGCGCAACCTGCGCCCTTTCGTCGTCCGACAGCGAGCCGAACAGCGGTACCATTCGCAGGGTATTCATGCGTCGCGCGATCTCCGCGGCGGCCAGCGCCGCGCGGCGCGCCTCGTCCTCGGCGAACACCAGGCGCTCCTCGCGACGCGAAGCGAGGTGGATGCCGGCGCGATCCAGGGCGGCCAGCGCATGGGCGCGCACCCGCGAGTCGGTGGCGTCGTCCACTTGGGGGTCGCGCAGCCAGTAGCGCAGCGCATAGCGGGCGCAGCCGTCGGTGACATCCACCAGGATCGCATCCGGCTTCCGGATCGCGGCTCACGCGCGAGGCGCGGATAGTCGGGCGCGATCGGGCTGGCGGCGAGCAGTTCGGCGCCCGCGCACGTCAGCAGGAGCACGAGCGCGTTGCGCACGCTGGCGCGCCCTGCGCGCTGGGTCGCGAGCAATATGCCGCCCAGCGCCAGTCCTGCCAGGACGGCGGTTGCGAGTTGCAGGCGGAATGTCAGATCCATCGCGGCAGTCAGCCCCGTGTTTTCCCGGCACACCCTTAATACGTTAACCCATCGCCGGCGGCTGCGGATACCGCACCGCGCCTGCAGGGGGGGCGCGAGTGTTGCCGCCGGATGGCATCGGCGTATATTAGCCGCGAGGGCTCGCGGGCCCGGCGCGCGGTGGTGGAGGCTCACAGGAGGAACATCCATGCTGAAGCAGGTCGAACTGAAGCACTACATGGTGCAGAATCCCGTCAAGGTGCGCGCCGACGCGAACCTCCTCGATGCCATCCACCTGATCCTCGTGAACAAGATATCGGGCCTGTGCGTGGTCGATGAGCGCAACAAGCTGATCGGCGTGCTGTCCGAGACCGACTGCCTGCGCGGCGTGCTGAGCGCGACCTACAACGACTCGGGCATCGGCAGCGTGGGCGAATTCATGAGTTCGCAGAACCTGCACACCGCATCGCCGGGCGATCACATCGTCGATATTGCCGCCGACATGCTCAAGCACAAGATACGGCGCCGCCCGGTGATCGACAGCGACGGCACGCTGCTCGGCCAGATCACCATTCGCCAGATCCTGCGCGCGGTGAAGGAATTCTCCAGCCCGAAGGATCGCACCGAACGCGACTGAGCGCGTGTGCGGCCGATGCGCCATGACAGTGTCTGGCCAATCCCGCAGAGATGCTGTCCCTGGTGATGCGCGAGAACCTCAACATGCGGCACCACGATCTCGAGGGGCTGCAGTATCAGGAGATTTTGCCGCCATGCGCACGAAAATCCCGAAGTCATTCGCAGTGGCGCTCATCCTCAGCGCCGGCGTGCAGGCGCAGGAACTGCCCGAGGCGGTCCCGATGCCGTCCGCCGCCCTTCCCTCGGTCGAATTGCCCACGGTCGCATTGCCGCCCGGGCTTGATCGCGTGCTGCGCGACTACGAGCTGGCGTGGATGCAGAAGCAACCGTCGGCTCTTGCCGGGATGTTCACAATGGACGGCATGGCATTGCATAGCGGCAGCCCACCCGCGCGCGGCGCCGCCCGGATATCGGCAGGGTATGCCGAAGCCGCGGGCACCCCGCTGTCGCTGCGCGCGCTGGCGTACGCGGTCTCACATGACATGGCGTATATCGTCGGCGCTTTCGCGCCCGCTGCCGGCGAACCGGACCACGGCAAGTTCGTGCTGGTCCTGCGCCGCGGGAGCGATGGCGACTGGAAGATTGCCGCCGACATCGACAACATGAACGCCCTGCCGGGAGCGCCGACGCCGGAGCCGGAGCAATCGAATGCGCCGGTATCCGTGCCGGAGCCCTAGGCCCGCGTCCTGGTCGTCGAGCGCGAAGGCGGCATCTGAGGCAGAGGCGCGACCATGCTTCATCACATTTCCTTTGGCGTGCGCGACCTGGCCTTGTCCGGCGCGTTCTACGACGCCGCGCTCGGTGCGCTGGGCTTTCGCCGCGTATTCGAGGCGGGAAATGCCATCGGCTACGGCCTGCTCGATGGCGAGGACGTGCTTTACCTGCAGCAGCGGCCGGATGCCGCGGCTCCGGGCCCCGGCTTTCACCTGGCGTTCGCCGCACCGTCGCGCGCGGCCGTGGACGCTTTCCATGCATGCGCATTGCGCGCCGGGGGCACGGACAACGGCGCGCCTGGCCGGCGCCCGCACTACGGGCCCCACTACTACGCGGCGTTCCTGGTCGATCCGGACGGGCACCGGATCGAGGCGGTCTGCAAGGCTGCCGGGTAAGCGCTCGCGGCAAACTGAGGCTGCCCGGCGGCGGTGACGCCTGATGCCGGTTGATGACCAGGAGCGAAACCCATGACGGATCCCTTCCTTCTTGCAGCGATAGAGGAAGCGGAATGCGGCCTCGGCGAGGGCGGCATACCGATCGGATCGGTGCTGGTCCACGACGGGGCCATCGTCGGGCGCGGGCACAATCGCCGCGTCCAGCAGGGCAGCACCATCCTGCACGCCGAGATGGATGCGCTCGAGAACGCCGGCCGCCGCGACGCCGCGTTCTACCGCGAGTGCACGCTGTACACGACGCTCTCGCCCTGCGCCATGTGCAGCGGCGCGGTCGTTCTTTACGGCATTCCCCGGCTAGTCGTGGGCGAGAACCGGTCGTACATGGGCGAGGAGCAGTGGCTGGCGAGCCGTGGCGTGCGGATCCGGGTGATCCAGGACGCGCGGTGCATCGCGCTGATGCGCGAGTTCATGCAGCGGCATCCGGGGCTGTGGGCCGAGGATATCGGCGAGTGAACAGGGAGCGGCGACGCGCTGCCGTGGAGCATTGACCCATGCTGACACTGAAGCAGCTCGAGACCTACGAAGCCTGCGGTGGCGACGCCGACGGCTGGACGCGCCGTGGCGGTTCGCCCGGCATGGACTATGAGCACTGGCTGTTGATCGACGAGCTGCTGCAAGGACTGCATCTGATACGATCCGGCCTGGCTTCGCAACGCTACGCGGACCGCATCCGCGGCGCGCTGCTCGCCGTCACGGACGATGAGGCAGTGCGCCACAAGCTCGCGCAAATGAGTGGAGACATGACATGAAAGCAGGGCCAGGCATACTTTTCGCCGTATCGCTGCTGCTCGGCGCGTGCAGCAGCGCTTACTACGGCACCATGGAAAAGCTCGGCGTGCACAAGCGCGACATCATGGTCGATCGCGTGGTGGCGGCGCGCGATGCCCAGACCGAGGCCAAGGAGCAGTTCCTCACCGCGATGGAGCAGTTCAGGGGCGTGGTCGCCTTCCAGGGGGGCGACCTGGAGCGCGAGTACCACAAGCTGGATGCGACGCTGCAGGAGAGCGAAGCGCGGGCCGCCGCGGTACGTGAGCGCATCAGCGCGGTCGAGGACGTGTCCGGGGCGCTGTTCAGCGAGTGGGAGGCGGAGTTGGGGCAGTACTCCAGCGATACGCTGCGCCAGGCCAGCCAGCGCAAGTACGACGCCACGAAGCGCAAGTACACGCAGCTGCTCGCGGCCATGAAGAGGGCCGAGGCGCGGCTGGAGCCGGTGTTGGTGCCGCTGCGCGACCAGGTGCTGTTCATGAAGCACAACCTCAATGCGCGCGCGATCGCGGGGCTGAGCGAGGAGGTGGTCAGCGTGCAGGCCAACGTGGACAGGCTGGTGCGCGAGATGGAGAGCGCGATCACGCAGGCCGACGCGTTCATCGCCGAGCTGCGGGCCGAGGAATGAGCGCGGCGTCGGCGCGGGTGTGCGCATGAGCGTCTGCCTCGCGGCCTCGCTCGCGCTGCAGGGCGGCGCGCTGGTCTATGCGGGGCCCGGCGGCGCTGCCTGGCGCGTGGACGCCGACAGCATCCGCGCAGTCGGGGAGCTGACCACGGCGGGCTGCGGCGAGGATCACCTGCTGGCCTTCGTGGTCGATGCCGGCGGGGGCTGGTTCCAGGCGTCGCGCTGCGCCCTCGGCGCCGACGAGGCGCTCGCGGCGCTCGGGCTCAGGCTCGGCGGGGCGATCGTTCCGGGGCTGGACGCCGCGGTCACTGGCGCGAGCCGCGTGTTGTGGCCGCCCGGGCTCGCGGGCACACGCCTGTTCGAATTCGGGACCGGCAGGCCTTGGCTGTGCGCGCAGCTGCTCGAGCGACTGGCTACCGGCATTGGCGCGCCGCCGCCGAGGGAAGGGCAGCACTGAATGGAACGGGGCATCGTGGGCTTCCACCAGGACGAGGAAGGGCACTGGGTGGCCGAACTGGAATGCGGGCACATGCAGCACGTGCGTCATGACCCGCCGTGGGTGAACCGCCCCTGGGTGACGAGCGCCGAGGGCCGCGCGGGCATGCTGGGCTTCATGCTCAACTGCCGCCTGTGCGATGCGCCCCGGGAGTCGTGATCGCGCGCCTTTGACGGGGTGCCCCGAAGCGGACCAGAATGCGGTGCGGCGGATCGGCTGCGATCCCGTGCCGACCGCTGGTGGATTAAAAGAATCGACAACAGCAGGGAGAAGCGCATGAAAAAGTATGCTGCAGAATGCTTTGGGACGTTCTGGCTGGTCCTGGGTGGTTGCGGAAGCGCGGTGCTCGCCGCGGCGTTTCCGGATGTCGGCATAGGGCTGCTCGGAGTATCGCTCGCCTTCGGTCTGACGGTCCTCACGATGGCGGTTGCGATCGGGCACATCTCCGGTTGTCACCTGAATCCGGCCGTATCGGTCGGGCTCTTCGTGGGCGGACGCTTTCCGGCGAACCAGTTGCTGCCCTACATCGCCGCACAGGTCGTGGGGGGCATCGTCGCCGGTGGCGTGCTGTACCTGATCGCCAGCGGCAAGGCGGGCTTCGATGTCGCGGGCGGGTTTGCATCCAACGGCTTCGGCGAGCATTCGCCGGGCGGCTACTCGATGGTCTCTGCGCTCGTCACCGAGGTGGTGATGACGATGATGTTCCTGCTGGTGATCCTCGGGGCCACCGACAAGCGCGCGCCGGCGGGCATGGCACCGATCGCGATCGGCCTGTGCCTGACGCTGATCCACCTGATCAGCATTCCCGTCACCAACACCTCGGTGAACCCGGCGCGCAGCACCGGGGTTGCGCTGTTCGTCGGTGACTGGGCGGTGGCGCAGCTGTGGCTGTTCTGGGTCGCACCGATCGCCGGTGCGGTGCTGGGCGCGCTGGCCTACCGCTTCATCGGCAGCGAGGATTGACGCCGCGCGCACCGGGCCGCATGCGCCGCGGCCCGGTGCGCAACACGGCGCATCGTCCATCTCTCCAGGTTCTCGCATTACAGGCGATCGGGCCTCACGCTGGGCGCGCTGCTGCAGTGTGACGGCTATCACGCGCGCCGCAAGCGAAGCCCGGTGCGGCCCGCGGCAGGCGAAAATCGCGCGGCGCGAGCACGGATAAATGCCTATGCTTGCTGCACCTTGCCTGGCTGGAGAGCCAACGCCGTGAATTTCGAGGAATACCTGCGGATCCTGGCCAGGAACGACGGTTCCGACCTCTATCTCAGCACCGGCGCGCCGCCGTGCGCGAAGTTCCAGGGCGCGCTGAAGCCGCTGGCGACCGAGCCGATGAAGCCGGGCGAGATCGCCGGGATCGCCCACGCCCTCCTCGACGACGAGCAGCGCCAGCAGTTCGCGCAGGAACTGGAAATGAACCTCGCGGTCTCGATCCCCGGCGCCGGGCGCTTTCGCATCAACATCTTCCGCCAGCGCAACGAGGTCTCGATCGTCGCGCGCAACATCACCACCGAGATCCCGAAGTTCGATGACCTGCGCCTGCCGCCGGTGCTGAAGGAGGTGGTCAACGCCAAGCGCGGCCTGATCCTGTTCGTCGGCGGCACGGGCTCGGGCAAGTCGACCTCGCTGGCGGCGTTGATCGACCACCGCAACAGCACCAGCGGCGGCCATATCATCACCATCGAGGACCCGATCGAGTACGTGCACCGCCACAAGAAGTGCATCGTGAACCAGCGCGAGGTGGGCGTGGACACGCGCAGCTTCCACAACGCGCTGGTGAACACGCTGCGCCAGGCGCCCGACGTGATCCTGATCGGCGAGGTGCGCAACCGCGAGACCATGGAGCATGCGCTCGCCTTCGCCGAGACCGGCCACCTGGCGATCTCCACGCTGCACGCCAACAACGCCAACCAGGCGCTGGACCGCATCGTGAATCTCTTCCCCGAGGAGCGCCGCCCGCAGCTGCTGATGAACCTCGGACAGAACCTGCGTGCCTTCGTTTCGCAACGGCTCGTCCCCACCGTCGACGGCAAGCGCTGCGCGGCGGTCGAGGTGCTGCTCGGCACCAAGACCATCGAGGAGTTGATCATCAAGGGCGAGTTCGAATCGATCAAGGAAATCATGTCGAAATCCGAGGCGCTCGGCATGCAGACCTTCGACGCCGCGCTCTACAACCTCTACAAGGAAGGGCGGATCTCGATGGACGAGGCGATCCGCAACGCGGACTCGCAGAACGACGTGCGCCTGCGCATCAAGCTGGACCAGTCCGGCGGCAGCCTGGCACTGGAGGAGAGATCGACCTCCGACGGCAGACTGGAGACGCGGACCTCGACGGGCTTGACGCTGTCGCTGGAGGAAATGGAGGAGAAGGGCAAGGACGACAAGCCCGGCCACTGAGGGGCACGATGGGCGAAGACCGCATCGAGGCACGTGACATCGCGCGCGCGGCGCTCGGGTTGATCCCCGAAACGCCGCGGCTGCTGCGCGCCGGGCTCAGCCTGGCTCGGTTGCACCCGGAGGCGGAAAACTCGATCGGCCTGTTGCTGGAGCGGCGCGCGCGCGAGACGCCGTGGCACACGGCGCTGATGTTCGAGGGCGAGTGCTGGAGCTACCACGCGTTCAACGCCTGGGCCAACCGCATCGCGCGCGTGATGCGCGCTACCGGCGTTCGCCGCGGTGATACCGTCGCCATCCTCTGCGAAAACCGCCCTTCGATGCTTGCGTGCGTGGCGGCGGTCGCCAAGATCGGCGCGGTCGCCGGCATGCTGAACCCGAACCAGCGCGGCGCGGTGCTGCGCCACAGCATCGAGCTGCTCGCCCCGCGGGTATTCGTCGTGGCCGACGATTGCGTGGCGGCGCTGCGCAGCGCGCTGCCGCGCAGCCCGCGCGGCGTGAAGCTACTGTGGGACGGCGCCGGCGCGCCACCGCGCGGCATGAAGGACCTGCGCGCGCTGGCGGCCGGCGAGCGGGCCACCGATCCGGCGAGCACGCGACGCGTGAAGCTCGCCGATCCCTTCTGCTTCATCTTCACGTCGGGCACTACCGGGCTGCCGAAGGCGGCGGTGATGACGCAGCTGCGCTGGATGCGCGTCGGCTACGCGATGGGGCAGGGCGCGATGCGCCTCGGCGCCGACGACGTCTTTTACTGTGCGCTGCCTTTTCACCACAACAGCGCGCTCACGGTGTGCTGGAGCGCGGTGCTCACGGCCGGCGCCACGCTGGTGATGGCACGCAAGTTCAGCGCCTCGCGCTTCTGGGACGATATCCGCGCGAACGGCGCCACGGCCTTCGTCTACATCGGCGAGTTCTGTCGCTACCTGCTCGCGCTACCGCCTTCGCCCGACGACCGTCGCCACGCGGTGCGCGTGATGGTCGGCAACGGCCTCAGGCCGGAGATCTGGGACGAGTTCCAGCGCCGCTTCGGCGTCGCGCACGTCTGCGAGTTCTATGGTTCCAGCGAGGGCAGCCTCGGATTCGTCAATGCGCTGGGCCTGCCACGCACCGCCGGTGTCTGCCCGCTGCCCTATGCGATCGTGGCCTTCGATGCCGAGCGCGAGGAGCCGCTGCGCGATGCGCGCGGGCGCCTGCGGCGCGTGTCGCCCGGCGAGACCGGGCTGCTGCTGATGCCGGTCGGGCGGCTCATGCCCTTCGACGGCTACACCGACGCCGCCGCTACCGGCGCGCGACTGCTGCACGACGTGTTCCGCCGCGGCGACACGTGGTTCGACAGCGGCGACCTGGTGCGTGATCAGGGCTTTCGCCACATCGCCTTCGTCGATCGCGTCGGCGACACCTTCCGCTGGAAGGGCGAGAACGTGGCGACCACCGAGGTCGAGCGCGCGCTCGCGAAGGTGCCCGGCGTGGCCGGGGCCACGGTCTACGGCGTGCCGGTGCCCCTTGCCGACGGTCGTGCAGGCATGGCCGCGATCGTGCCGGAGCCCGGGCGGCGCTTCGATGGGAAAGCCGTCGCGGCGGTGCTCGCGCGCGAGCTGCCGGCCTACGCGGTGCCGCGCTTCGTGCGCCTGGTGACGTCGCACGAGACCACCGCCACCTTCAAGGTGCGCAAGGTCGAGCTGAAGCAGCAGGGCTTCGATCCCGGCCTCGTGGCGGATCCCCTCTATCTATTGGTCGAGCGCGCGCGCGGCTACCAGAAGCTGACGCCGCGCCTGCACGCGCGCATCCGCTCGGGCCAGCTGCGCGTGCCCTGAGCCGGCGCGCTGAACCCGCGGCGCAGGGCAGAGTTGCGCTACAGTAGCCCCCGACAACGGCCCGGGCGGAGACCAGGATGCAGCAGCTCAGCGGACAGGACGCGATGTTCCTCTACGGCGAGATGGACAACACCCCGATGCACATCGGCC
Source organism: Pseudomonadota bacterium (assembly GCA_022705125.1). Next base: position 4,799 of record JAKJFB010000026.1, on the reverse strand, counting down.
CGGTGTTCATCTACGACCCGTCCACGGCACCCGGCGGCCTGGTGCGCTTCAAGGACGTGCTGCGCACGTTCGGCGAGCGCATCCACCGCTCCCCGGTCTTCACGCGCCGCCTGTCGATGGTGCCGTTCAACCTGGACCACCCGTTCTGGGTCGACGGGGGCGAGACCGACATCGAGTTCCACGTAAGGCACATCGCGCTGCCCAAGCCCGGCGACTGGCGCCAGTTCTGCATCCAGATCGCCCGCCTGCACGCGCGCGCGCTCGATCGCGCGCGGCCGCTGTGGGAGGCCTACATCATCGAGGGGCTGGACAACGTGGAGGGGCTGCCGCCGGGCAGTTTCGCGATGTTCCTGAAGATCCACCACGCGGCGATAGACGGCGCCACGGGCGTCGAGCTCATGGGCGCGCTGCACGATCTGGAGCCGGTGGCGCCGCCGTCGGGGCGCGCCGGGCACCGGCGCACCGGCGCAACGAACGCGGGAAACCCCGACATCGAGATGCTGCGCCGCGTTGCCGGCGGGCTGATTCGCCAGCCGCTCGGCGTGCTGGAGATGATCGGCAAGTCGCTGCCGGCGTGGCAGCGCGTGCGCGAGGGCAAGCGCGAACAGCGCTTTCGCTCGCTCGGCGAGAAGGAGCGCACGCGCTTCAACGACCGTGTCTCGGCGCATCGCGTGTTCGGCGCGGTGAATTTCGACCTGCGCGAGGTGGTCGCGGTGAAGAGCAGCGTCGAGGGCGCGACCGTGAACGACGTGATGCTCGCGATCGTCTCGGGGGCGATGCGCAGTTACCTGCAGGCGAAGGGTGAACTGCCCCACGGCAGCCTGGTGACCGGTGCACCCGTGAACGTGCGCGCCGACGCCGAGCGGGGCACCGGCGGCAACCTGGTGTCGATGATGAGCATCGCGCTGCGCACCGACGTCGCCGATCCGCTCGGGCGCCTGCGCCAGGTGCACGAGGCGGCCGTGAACTCCAAGGCCTACATGAACGCCGTGGGTGCGCGCCTGCTGACGGACTGGACCAACCGCCTGCCGGCCCAGGTGACGGCGCTGGGATTTCGCGCCGCCGCCGCGGCCGGGCTGCTGAGCGCCGGCAAGCCGGTATTCAACACCATCGTCACCAATGTGCCGGGGCCACAGGTGCCGCTGTACTTCGCCGGCGCGCGCCTGGTGCGCAGTTTCGGCGCCGGGCCCTGCGTGGACGGCATGGGTATGTTCCAGGTCGTGACCAGCTACGCCGGCCAGATCGCGATCTCCTTCCAGTCCTGCCGCGACATGATGCCCGACCCCGGCTTCTACGAGCGCTGCCTCGCGGATTCCTTCGCCGAACTGAAGCAGGCCGCGGCGAGCGTGTCAGTACGCCAGCCCGGACGCAAACCCGCACCGAAGCGCGCGAAGCGCATCGCCACGCGTGCCGCGACGCCGCGCGCCGGGCGCAAGGGCTGAGCATTGCGATGCGCGCCCTTGTGATCGAGCGCTACGGCGCACCCGAGGAGGTGTTGCGCCTCGTGGAGATGCCGGCGCCGCAGCCCGGCCCCGGTGAGGTGCGCGTGCGCATGCGCCTCTCGCCGGTGAACCCCTCCGATTTCAACACCATCCGCGGCGGTTACCAGCAGAGCCTGGAGCGCGCGATCTGGAACCGCGGCGGCGGACCGCTGCATTTCGACCCGGGGCGCACGCGCCCGCTCGGTGCGCTGCCGGTGTCGCCGGGCGCCGACGGCATGGGTGTGGTCGAGTCCGCCGGCAGCGGCTGGTACGCGCGGCGGCTCGTGGGCAGGCGCGTGATCGTGATGGGCGCCCCGTCGGGCAACTGGCGTGAGCAGGTGGTACTGCCCGCGATGCAGGCGATGCCGGTCCCCGATGGGGTGAGCGACGAGCAGGCCGCGATGTTCCTGGTCAACCCGATGACGGCCTGGGCGATGGTGACGCAGGTGCTGAAGGTGCCGCGCGGCGCCTGGCTGCTGCAGTCGGGCGGTGCCTCGCAACTGGCGCGCATGGTGATCCGGCTGGGGCGTCGCCGGGGCTTTCGCACCATCAGCCTGGTGCGGCGTGCCGGTGTGGCGGCCTAGCTCGAAAGACTCGGCGCCGACGCGGTGGTCGATGCCTCGCGCGAGGACGTGATCGCGCGCGTGGCCGGGCTCACCGGCAATGCCGGCGTGCGTCACGGGCTCGACTGCGTGGGCGCCGACACGTTGGCGACGATGGTGCGCTGCCTGGCGCCGGGCGCGCACCTGCTGTGCTACGGCACGCTCGGCGGCGACATGCTGCATTTTCCCGTGCGCGACCTGATGTTGCCGGCGGCGCGCATCGAGGGCTTCCTGCTGCCGCAGTGGATCGCCGGGCGCGGTCTCGCGGCGCGATTGCACGCCGCGCGCACGGTGGGCAAGCTGATCGCGCAGGGCACGCTGGCCTCCGAGGTGGGCACCGTGTATCCGATGGTGGAGTACGCAGAAGCGCTGCGCGAGAGTCTCGGGCCCGCGCGCGGCGGCAAGGTGCTGCTGAGCTTTTCGTAGGCTTGACGCCCCGGCGCGCCGAGGGGCAGGGCCATTGCGCGAGCGGACATGTGGATGCCGAAATCGCCGGGAGCGATTTCGGCAACACGCGTAGCCGCCGCACAGGGATGTGCCAGGCGGCGGCCGCGCGCGCAATGGCCCTGCCCCTCGCCACTCCTACCGTCGGAGGCTACTGGGTCGGGTGAAAAGGGGCGTGGCCAGCGAAGCGCGCCCCGGCGCGACCCTCTACCTGTCAGGCCTTGCGCGGCGCGCGCTTCTTCGCAGGTTTTTTCGCCGGCTTGCCCGCCTTGATGTTCGCGCCCGGCGCCTTGCCGAGGAAATCCCACTTGCCCAGTTCCACGCCGTTGTGGCGCAGGATGTTGTAGGCGGTGGTGACGTGGAAGTACACGTTCGGCATCACCCAGCTCAGCAGGTAGTACTGGCCGGTGAACGATACCGCGCCCATGCGCATCTGCAGGTTCACCTCGCGCTGCTCGCTGCCCTCCATCTGCGCGGGCTTGATGCTCTTCAGGAAGGCGATGGTCCGGGTGAGGCGCTCCTGCAGTTCGGGGAAACTCGATTCGGTGTCGGGGAAGCTCGGGATCTCGACGCCCGCGAGGCGCGCGGCGCCGCCCTTGGCCATGTCGGTGGCGATCTGCACCTGGCGCACCAGCGGGAACATGTCGGGGAACAGGCGGGCGTTCACGAGCACCGTCGGGTCGAGGCCGCGCGCCTTGGCGTGGTCGGCGCCTTTCTTGAGGATCGCCGAAAGTGCCTTCAGGTTGTGGATCAGGACGGGGACCGACGCCTGGTACATGGAAAGTGACATGGTGAACGCTCCGTTGGTGAGTGTGGCTGGCCGGACGCGGGGCATCTTATGCCCTGCATCGCGCCGACGGGAAGCCCGACATATACTCCGCGCTCTATCACGCAATACGAAAGCGGAGAACGGTACATGCACGGACTCGAGGACAAGGTCGTGGTGGTGGCAGGCGGCGGCGCCATAGGCTCCGCCACGGTGCATCGGCTGGCGGACGCCGGTGCGCGGGTGGTGGTGGGTGACCTGAACGGCGAGCACGCCGAGTCGCTTGCCGACGCCGTGCGCGAGAGCGGCGGGCACTGCATCGGCATGGGCTTCGACATCGCCGACGAAGCCTCGGTGCGCGCGCTGGTCGACGCGGCCGTCGAGGAGTACGGCGGCATCGACGCGATGCACGTGAACGCCGCCGACCTGCAGGTGGTCAACCAGGATTCCGATGTGCTGAGCGAGCCGCTCGCGGTGTTCGACCAGACGCTGCGCGTGTCGCTGCGCGGGCACTTCCTGTGCACGCGCGCGGTGCTGCCGGAGCTGCTGCGCCGCGGCGGCGGTTCGATCGTCTACACCTCGTCGGTCGCCGCGGCGGTCGGTGAGCCGGTGCGCCCTGCCTACGCGATGGCGAAGGCCGGCATCGAGGCCCTGATGCGCCACGTGGCCTCTGGCTGGGGCAAGCAGCGCATCCGCGCCAACGCGGTGGCGCCGGGCCTCGTGATCACGCCGGCCATGGCCACGGGCCTGCCCGAGGAGGCGCGCAAGCACGCGCTGAAATCGGTGCGCAGCGCGCGCCTGGGCAAGCCCGGCGATATCGCCTCGATGGTGGCCTTCCTGGTCTCCGACGAGTCGGAGTGGATCAACGGCCAGGTGTACTCCGTCGACGGCGGCACGCTGTTGCGGTTGTGAGCGGCGCCGTCATGAGCGAGCTGCTTGCCGCTATCATCGCCGGCGTGCCCGCCGATTTCGCCGACCCTGGCGCGGACTGGCGCGCGGTGCGCGCGATGATGGCGCCGTTCCACGGCCAGCCCTGCAGCCCGGAGCTCGCGGTCGAGATCCGCGCTTGCGGCGGGGTGGCGACGGGTTTCCACACGCTCGACGGCGCGGATGGCGCCGGGCGCATCGCGTTCCATTGCCACGGCGGCGCCTTCGTCTCCTGCCCGCTGTCGGACTATCACTTCTATGGCGAGATGATCGCGCGCGCGCTCGGCATGCCGGTGGCGATGCCCGATTACCGGCTCGCCCCGGAACATCCCTTCCCGGCCGCGCACGAGGACTGTTTCAACGCCTACCGCGGGTTGCTCGGCAGCGGCGTCGATCCGGCGAGGATCTGCGTCCTCGGTGAATCCTGCGGCGGCTCGCTGGCGCTGGGGGCGTTGCTGCGCGCACGCGATGCGGGCCTGCCGATGCCGGCCTGCTTCGTGTCGGTCACCGGCTGGTTCGACCTGTCGGTGCCCGGTACGCCGCAGGGGCGCGATCCCTTCCTCACGCCGCAGTGGGTGC
>JAKJFB010000269.1 GCA_022705125.1 Pseudomonadota bacterium | reverse complement strand
ATCAGGCGTGGGCGCCGGCAGGTGCCAGCACCGGAGCGTCGTAGGCTTTCTGACCGGCGATCGTCTTCACCATGTTGTAGAACATGATCAGCATGCCGCCGAGGAACATCGCGCCGCCGATGAAGCGGATCGTCCAGAACGGGTAGCTGGCCTTGACCGACTCGACGAAGGAGTAGGTCAGCGTGCCGTCCGGGTTGGTCGCGCGCCACATCAGGCCCTGCATCACACCAGAGATCCACATCGAGGCGATGTACAGCACGATGCCGATGGTGGCGATCCAGAAGTGGGCGTTGATCAGCTTGACGCTGTACATCTCGCTCTTGCCGTAGAGGCGCGGCAGCAGGAAGTACACCGAGCCGATGGAGATCATCGCCACCCAGCCGAGCGCGCCGGAGTGCACGTGGCCGACGGTCCAGTCGGTGTAGTGAGACAGCGCGTTGACCGTCTTGATCGACATCATCGGGCCTTCGAAGGTCGACATGCCGTAGAAGGACAGCGAGGTGATGAGGAACTTCAGGATCGGGTCGGTGCGCAGCTTGTGCCAGGCGCCCGACAGGGTCAGCACGCCGTTGATCATGCCGCCCCAGGACGGCGCCAGCAGGATCAGCGAGAACACCATGCCCACGGACTGGGTCCAGTCGGGCAGCGCGGTGTAGTGCAGGTGGTGCGGACCCGCCCACATGTAGGTGAAGATCAGCGCCCAGAAGTGCACCACCGACAGGCGATAGGAATACACCGGACGGTCGGCCTGCTTGGGCACGAAGTAGTACATCATGCCGAGGAAGCCCGCAGTCAGGAAGAAGCCCACCGCGTTGTGCCCGTACCACCACTGGATCATCGCGTCCTGCACGCCGGCATAGGCCGAATAGGACTTCATGCTGGTCAGCGAGACGGGGATCGCGGCGCTGTTCACGATGTGGAGCAGCGCGACGGTGAGGATGAAGCCGCCGAAGAACCAGTTCGCCACATAGATGTGCGAGACCTTGCGCCTGGCAATGGTGCCGAAGAACACGATGGCATAGGACACCCACACGATCGCGATCAGGATGTCGATCGGCCATTCGAGCTCGGCGTATTCCTTGGAGGTGGTGTAACCCAGCGGCAGGGTGATCGCGGCAAGCAGGATGACCAGCTGCCAGCCCCAGAAGGTGAACGCGGCCAGGCCCGGCGCGAACAGTCTGGTGTGACAAGTGCGCTGGACGACGTAGTACGACGTCGCGAACAACGCGCAGCCACCGAACGCGAAGATCACCGCGTTGGTGTGCAGCGGACGGAGCCTGCCGAAATGCAGGAATTCGTGCACGTTCAACTGGGGCCACACGAGCTGTGCCGCGGCGATCACGCCGACGAGCATGCCCACGATGCCCCACACCACCGTCATGATGGCGAACTGGCGCACGACTTTATAGTTATAAGTCGCTTGCGATTGCATCTGGATCACCTCTTTGTTTTTGAAAACCCCTGCTTGCGTCGCGCCGCAGCAGACTTCCGCGGCGAACCACTCGGGCGAGAATACGCCACGACCACATACGCAATTTGACACAAGTCAATATTGTATTGCAGCAGACGGGGCCAAGGAAGGGGAAATTGGAGTTAGTCCAAAAACAAACCCAAAACCCAGCAACGAGCGCGGCGCGCAATCGTGCGAGCGGGCTGGAAGCCAATGCCTGCAAGGCATCCAGCGGTTTCGGCATGCCTTTCGAGAGGCAAAAAAAAGGGTGCGTCTGCACGCACCCCCAACCCCAACAGAGAGACATAAACCCCGGACCGCTCGCCATCGTCATGAAAGGCGATCGGTCGCAACGCCGATATTTTCCACCGTTACATGAGACAGCAGTTGACGCAGGTCAACGAAACCTCGATTGCTCACCCGCGGAACCGGTACGGCGATCGGAAACCGCATTCGCAGCCACCTCGCCGGACGGGTCTGCATCCCGCTCCTGCCCGTCCCCCGGGAGTTGTTCGCGGTCGTCCATCAGCAGCCGGTAGGCCGGACCCTCGAGGTCGTCGTACTGGCCGCTGCGCAGCGACCACCAGAACAACACCCCGATGACGAAGACCAGCACGACCGACAGCGGAATCAGCAAGTAGAGGCTTTCCATCTCAGTTCTCCGCGCCTGCGCGCTCGGTGCGCGTGGCGCGCTGCAGGCGCATCGCGTTGAGCACGACGAGCAAGGAACTCGCCGCCATGCCGATGCCGGCCATCCACGGGGTCACCAGCCCCGCCATGGCGAGCGGCACCGAGGTGAAATTGTAGGCGAACGACCACCACAGGTTCTGCCGGATGATGCGCAGGGTCCTGCGCGCAAGCACGATCCCGTCGGCAAGGCTGACGAAGCGCTCGTTGAGCAGCACGATGTCGGCCTGGTTGCGCGCGAGGTCGGTACCGCCGCCCATCGCCACCGAAACGTGGGCCTGGGCGAGTACCGGGGCGTCGTTCACGCCGTCGCCGATCATCGCCACGACCGCCCTGTCGTCGCGCTGCATGTCGACGATCGCCTGTTGCTTGCCCTGCGGATCCAGGCCACCGCGCGCGTCGTGGATTCCCAGCCGGGCGGCGACCGCATCCACCACCGGCTGCGCGTCGCCGGAAAGCAGGCCGAGCGCCGCACCCTCGGCCGCCAGGCGACGGGTGATCATCGGCGCATCCGCGCGCAGGCTGTCGCCAAGGCGGAACAGCCCCAGCCAGCCGCCCCGCCCGGCGAGTGCGATCACCGTGCCGCCGGGCGCGGCGAAGCCCGCGAGCGCAGCAGGCGCGGCGAGGCCGGCGACACCCGCGACCCAGCCCGGGCGGCCGATCCAGAGGCGCTCGCCCTCGACCACGCCGTGCATCCCCTGCCCGGTCTCGGCAGCCAGCTCGGCCACCGCCGGCAAGGCCGCCTCACCCGCCGCCGCGCGCAGGCCGGCAGCAACCGGGTGCGCAGAGCCCTGCTCGATCGCCGCGGCCAGCACCACCAGCCGGTCCGCGTCCACGCTGCCGAGCGCGCACACCTCCTCCACCCGCATCTTGCCGAGCGTGAGGGTGCCGGTCTTGTCGAAGACGAAACGATTGGCCCGCGCCAGCGTTTCGATCGCATGCCCGCGCGTCACCAGCACACCCATGCGCGCCAGCGTGTCCGTGGCCACGGTGAGCGCAGTCGGCGTGGCGAGCGAGAGCGCGCACGGACATGCGACCACAAGCACCGACACGAAGACCCATAGCGCACGCGCGGGATCGATCAGATACCAGGCCACCCCGGTCCCCGCGGCCAGCACCAGCAAGGTGACGATGAAGTAGGCGGCGATGCGGTCCGAAAGCGAGGCGATGCGCGGCTTCTCGGTCGCTGCGCGTTCCATGAGGCGACGGATCGCCGCCAGCCGAGTGGCGTCGCCGACCTGCTCGACGCGCACCAGCAGCGGCGAGGATACGTTGATACTGCCGCCGGTGACACGATCGCCGACCGCCTTGGGGACCGGCATGCTCTCGCCGGTCAGCAGCGCCTCGTTGGCCTCGCCGCGACCCTCGACCACCAGACCATCGACCGGGATCACCTCGCCCGGGCGCACACGCAGCACGTCCCCCGCCACCAGCTGCGAGGTCGGCACGCGTTCGCCGGCGGACTCCCCCGGCCAGCCGGCGATGCGCTCGGCGAACGAGGGCAAGGCTTTGCCCAATTCCTCCACCCCGCGTACCGCCTTCTGGCGCGCGATCATCTCGAGGTAGCGCCCGCCGAGCAGGAAGAACACGAACATCGTCACCGAATCGAAATAGACTTCCGGCCCGTCGGTCAGCGTCGCCCACAGGCTGGCGGCGAAGGCGCTGCCCACGCCGAGCGCGACCGGCACGTCCATGCCCAGGCGGCGCAGGCGCAGGTCTCGCCAGGCGCGCTGGAAGAAGGGCGCGGCCGAATACAGCACCACCGGGAGCGTCAGCAGCAGGCTGGCCCAGCGCAGCAGCTGCTCGATGTCCCAGGTCATGTCGCCCTCGCCGGCCACGTAGACCGGGAAGGCGTACATCATCACCTGCATCATGCCGAAGCCGGCAACGAACACCCGCCACAGCATCGAGCGCCGCTCACGATGGGCGAGCTGCTCGGAACGCTCGGCGTCGTAGGGATAGGCGCGGTAGCCGATCGCCTGGATCGCGGCGAGGATGTCGGAAAGCTTGATCCGGCGCTCGTCCCAGCGCACGCGCGCACGCCGGGTGGCGTAGTTGATCTCGATCGCCGACACGCCGGACAGGCGGGCGACGTGGTTCTCGTTGAGCCACACGCAGGCGGCGCAGGTGATGCCCTCGAGGATCAACGCGGCTTCGCGCTCGTGCTCGCCGACCGGGCGCACGAAGCTCTTCTGGAAGTCGGGGTGATCGAAGAGGCCGAGCTCCTGCAGTTCGACCGGCATGGCCTCGCGCCGCGTCTCGGGCATCGCGTCGCGATGGCGGTAGTAATCCACCAGGCCGTTATCGACGATCGACTGCGCCACCGCCTCGCAGCCGACGCAGCACATGCGCCGCTCGCGGCCGTCGATGCGCACGTAGTGCCGCGTCTCGGGAGGAATCGGCAGACCGCAGTGATAGCAGTCGCGATCCGCGGCGGCATCGGCTGCGGCGGCGGCCGCGGAAACGGGCT
>JAKJFB010000268.1 GCA_022705125.1 Pseudomonadota bacterium | reverse complement strand
GGGATCGAACCGCCGACCTCTTGCATGCCATGCAAGCGCTCTCCCAGCTGAGCTATGCCCCCTCGAAAGGAGCGCGCATGGTAGGGAGCCGCCAGAGGACTGTCAAGCGTGAAAATCGGCACCCCGCGAATGCAAATCACGAGGCTCTTGGCGGCCGCGCAGGCGCTTGCTAGCCTGCGCCCTTCCCGTCACATAACAGGCAAAAACCCATGGGCATCCTCGAACTGTTCCGCCTCGACGGCAAGGTCGCCGTGATCACCGGCGCCGGGCGCGGCATCGGCGCGGCCTGCGCCAGGGCCTATGCCGAGGCCGGCGCCAGCGTGGTGATCGGCGCGCGCACCCGCGCGCAGATCGACGGCGTCGCCGCGGACATCCGCGCCGCGGGTGGCAAGGCGCTGGCACTGCCGACGGACGTGATGCGCGAGGAGCAGCTCGAAGCGCTGGTCGAGGCCGCGATCCGCGAGTTCGGCCGTCTCGACATCGTGGTGAACAACGCCGGGGGCACGGCGCCGGGACCGGTACTGAAGACCTCCACGCAGGACTTCGTGAATTCCTTTCGCTTCAACGTGGGCACCGCGTTCGCGCTCTCGCGCATCGCCGCGCCGCGCATGGTCGAGAGCGCCGGCGGCGGCGCCATCGTGAACATTTCCTCGGTCGCCGGCGAGCACCCGGCGGCCGGATTCGCGACCTACGGCACCGCCAAGGGCGCGCTGTCGCTGCTGACGCGTGAGCTGGCGCAGGAATTCGCGCCGAAGATCCGCGTGAACGCGATCGCGGTCGGCTCGACGCGCACCGAGGCCCTGGGCACGGTGCTGTCGAACCCGGCCATCGAGAAGAAAATGGTGGAACTTACGCCGATGGGCCGCCTCGGCGAGGTCGAGGACATCGCCGCGTGCGCGCTGTACCTGGCCTCCCCCGCCGCGTCCTACCTGACCGGCGACATCATCGGCGTGAACGGCGGGCTGACCACGCTGAACCTGCCGATGCCGCGCGCCTTCGGCTGAGCCCGCGCGGCGCTTCGCGTCAGCCGCCCGCCGCCGCGCCCAGCGCGGCGTAGGCTTTCTCGACGTCCTTCATTTTTTTCTTCGAGATGCCGCCGAGCACCTCCAGCGCGTGGCGGATGCGCGCGCGCGAAAGATCCGAGCCCAGCATGTGCATCGAGTCGATCACCGAGATCGAGGCCGCGGTGCCCGCGATCGCGATGAACAGCGGTGCGAGGAAATCGCGGATCTTCAGGCCCATCTGGTCGGCCAGCGTCTTCATCGCCGCGAAGATCGCCTCGCGCTCCCAGGGCGCCACGCCCTCGAGGCGCCATTGCGCGAACTGCAGCAACTGCGCCAGCGCCTCGCGCTCGAGCTTCACCTCGGCGAAGCTCTGTTCCGTGAGCGGCAACATGCCCGAGGCGAGGTAGGCCGCGGCGGGCGCGAAATCGCTCAGGCGCTCCATGCGCGGTTGCAGGTGCGGCAGCACGCGCAGCAGGTTCTCGCGGTTGTAGGCCCAGGCGATCATGCGGTCGGCGAGTTGCTCGAGCGTGAAGTCCTCGCGGATCCACAGCGCGTTCAGCCAGCTCAGCTTGTCGAGGTCGAACACCGGCCCGCCCAGCGAGACGCGCATGATGTCGAAATGGCACAGCATCTCGCCCAGCGTGAACTTCTCGCGCTCGTCGGGCATCGACCAGCCCATGCGGCCGAGGTAGTTGAGCAGCGCCTCGGGCAGGTAACCCATGCGCCGGTAGTACAGGATGCTGGTCGGGTTCTTGCGCTTGCTGAGCTTGCTCTTGTCGGGGTTGCGCAGCAGCGGCAGGTGGCACAGCACCGGCGCCTGCCAGCCGAAGTATTCGTAGAGCAGCAGGTGCTTGGGCGCCGAGTTGATCCACTCCTCGCCGCGCAGCACGTGCGTGATGCCCATCAGGTGGTCATCGACCACGTTGGCGAGGTGGTAGGTCGGCATGCCGTCGGCCTTCAGCAGCACCTGCATGTCGACCTGCGTCCACTCGAAGTCGATCTGCCCGCGCAGCATGTCCTGCACCTGGCACACGCCCTCGCGCGGCACCTTCATGCGCACGACCCAGGGGTCGCCCGCCTCGAGCCGCGCCGTCACCTCGGCCTGGCTGAGCGTCAGGCAGTGGCCGTCGTAGCCCGGCTGCTGCTGGGCGGCGGTCTGCTCGCGGCGCAGGGCATCCAGTCGCTCGGTGGTGCAGAAGCAGCGGAACGCGTGCCCGTGCTCCAGCAGGTAATCCGCGTGCTCGCGGTACATCTCGCCGCGCTCGCTCTGGCGGTACGGGGCGTGCGGGCCGCCGACGTCGGGACCCTCGTCCCAGTCGAGCCCGAGCCAGCGCAGCGATTCGAGGATCGCGGCCTCGGATTCGCGCGTGCTGCGCACCTGGTCGGTGTCCTCGATGCGCAGGATGAACTTGCCCCCGTGCTGGCGCGCGAAGCAGAGGTTGAACAGGGCGATGTAGGCGGTGCCGACGTGCGGGTCGCCGGTGGGCGACGGGGCGATGCGGGTACGAACGGTCATCTGGAAACGAATCCTGGCAAGGCCCGCGCAGAGCAAGGCAGCACGAGCGGTCGAAATGGGGGCGCTAGTATAGCCAGCAGGCGTGACACCGGCGACGGTCGCGCAGGGAGCGTCGCCGGCCGGCAAGGCCCGCTCGGCAGGTTCTGTGCGCGCCGCCTCAGCCGAGCTTCTTGATCCGCTCCGAAGGGCTGATCACATCGGTCATGCGGATGCCGAACTTGTCGTTCACGACGACCACCTCGCCGTGGGCGATCAGCGTGCCGTTGACCAGCACGTCGAGCGGTTCGCCCGCGAGACGATCCAGCTCGATCACCGAGCCCTGCCCCAGTTGCAGCAGGTCGCGGATGGAGATCTGCGTGTTGCCCACTTCCATCGAGAGCCGGACCGGGATGTCGAGGATCATCTCGAGGTCGGGGCTGAGGGCACGCGTCGGGGCGACGCCGCCGAAGTCGGGCATCGCATCGGCCTGCACCGTGGCGCGCCCGCCTTCGCCCGGCAGGGTGTCTTCATTGCTCATCGCAGCACGTCCTCGGATTCGGCTCTCATTTGGGTCGCTCGACGTTCTTCAGCACCTGCAGCGCCAGGTTGCCCTTCAGCGTGCCCAGGCGTACCCGGAACAGCGGGATGTCGTCGACGCCCAGCACGGGTTGCGGCGCTTCGATGGGGATCACGTCGCCGACCTCCAGGTCGATCACCTCGCGCAGCGACACCTCGGTATCCGCGACGCGGCAGTTCAGCCTGACTTTCGTGTCCTTGATGTTTTCCTTCAGCGCCGACTCCCAGCGGCTGTCGCGCGCGTTCGCGTCGTTCACCGCGGAGCGGTCGAGCAGCTCCTTGATCGGCTCGATCATGCCGTAGGGCACCACGAGGTGCAGCTTGCCGCCGCTCACGTCGAACTCGACGCTGAAGGAGCTGACCACGGCGATGTCGTTGGCGTTGAAGATGCCGGCGGCCTCCGGGCTCGCCTCCTTCTGCACCATCTGCACCTTCACCGCGGAGCTGCCGCCCCAGGCCTTCTCGAGCTCCGCGAAGACGGTCTCGAGCACGCGGTCCACCACCAGCGTCTCGGAGGGGGTGAACTCGCGCCCCTCGACCTTGGCGTGGAAGCGCCCGCCGCCGAAGAAATTGTCGACCAGCAGGAACACGAGCCGCGCGTCCATCACCACCAGTGCGTGTCCGGGCAGCGGATTCAGCCGCACCACGTTGATGCTGATGGGCGCCAGCAGGCTGTTGGCGTACTCGCCGAACTTCTGGATCTGCATGCCCTCGTAGTTCACGTCGAGGCCGCGGCGCAGCAGCCCGCGAAAACCGCTGCGCAGCTGCCGCGCGAAACGCTCGTTGGTGCGCTCCAGCGCCGGCATGCGCCCGCGCACGATACGGTCCTGGCTGGTGAGGTCGTAGAACTGGACCTCGGGCGGCGGCACCTCGGGCGCGGTTTCGATCTCGCCGCCGCCCACGCCGTGGAGCAGCGCATCGATCTCGTCCTGTGACAGCAAGTCCTGCACGCTGGCTCTCCGCTCTCAAGCGACCGCGCGACGGGTCATTGAAGGACGAATTCGGTAAAGAAGACCTGCTCGACGCCGGCGGAACCGGTCTCGGTCTGCAGCACGTCCTGCAGCGTCGCGAGGATGCGATCGCGCAGCGCGAGCTTGCCCGCCTCGGTGCGCAGCGCCGCGAAGTCCTGCTCGCCGAGCAGCGCCACCAGGCGCCCGCGGATCAGGGGCGCGTGCAGTTCCAGCGCCTTGACCACCGACTCCTCGCGCGTCAGCGCGCTCAGGCTGGCCTGGAAGTAGCGCTGCCGCCCCTGCTCCTGCAGCGTCACCACGAACTTCTCGCCGAGCGAGGCGTAGATCGCTGTGGGGGCCGCAACCGGCGCGCTCGTTGCCTGCGCTTCCTCCTCGGCGGCCTCGCCGCCGAGCAGGAACCACGCCGTCGCGCCAAGCGCCAGCACCACGAGCGCCGCCGCGGCGCCGATCAGCAGGAGCTTTCTCTTCTTGTTGTTCCCGCCGGACGCGGTGTCCGCCGTCTTCTCATCCGCCATGCCAAAGTTCCGTCACTGTGGTGCCGTTGCCTCATGTCGAGCAATCAACATGCCAGCAAGGG
>JAKJFB010000267.1 GCA_022705125.1 Pseudomonadota bacterium | reverse complement strand
CAACGTGGCAAAGCGGCCCGAGTGCATGTACGGCGCCGTCTGCGCGACGTTGCGCAGCGTGGGCACCTTGAACGCACCCTTGAGCTTCGGTGCAGCGAAGGTTTTCTCGGCGCCCACGTCGAGCGGGCGACCCTCGGGCTCCGGGGTGCCGAGCACCGCGACCTGCTGGTTGGTGAACAGCGGCGGCGTGTGGCATTCGGCGCAGCGCGCCACGAAGGAGCGGAACACGTTCATGCCCTCGATCTCGCGCGGGCTCAGCGCCTCGTGGTAACCCTGCGCGTAGCGATCGTAGCGGCTGTTGAGCGAGATCAGCGAGCGTCACCGCCTCGCTGTCGCGCGGAAAAGCCTCGCGGAACAGCCGCGCGTAAATCGCGTTGCCGCCCAGCGTCGACATCAGGCGCTCGGGCGTGTTGCCCATTTCCTTGTCCGAATACAGCGGCCCCGTCGCCTGCTCCTCCAGCGAGTGCGCGCGCGCATCCCAGAAAAAAGTCTTCAGGAAGGCGACGTTCCACAGCGTGGGCGCGGCGCGGCCCACGTCCTCGCCGTGCGGACCGAGCGAACGGGCGCGCCCGTCGCTGAAGCCCAGATCCGGGTGGTGGCAGCTGGCGCAGGACATCTTCCCCTCGCCGGAGAGCAACGGGTCGAAGAACAGGTAGCGGCCGAGGTCGATCTGCTGCGGCGTGAAACCGTCGCGCTGCGGCGGCAACCCGGTCTGCGTGCCGCCCACGCCCTTGCCCTCGAGGGAGTCGTAGAACTGGTACAGCGAGCGCAGCTCGCAGCGCCCGGCCGCGGTCTTCTCGAAGCTCGGCGGGCAGTGCTCGCGCAGCCGGAATTCCTCCGCGGGCGCAGCCAGCGCCGTGGCGCCGGGCAGCATGCCGAGCAGCGCGATACACGGGAGCCAGCGCATCGCGCGCTACTCCGCCGCGCCCTGCGCGGCGATGAAGCCCAGCACGTCATCGAGATCCTTCGCCGCCGGGAGCGCCGCGGACATCACCTTCATCTGCCGGCCGTACTTGTCATCCGGGTGCGCGCCGCGCAGCCCCTCGCGGAAATTGAGGTACTGGCGCTTGAGGTATGCCGTGTGCTGGCCGGCGAGGCGCGGCGAGAACAAGGCGGTGTTGCCCTCGGCGCGCCCGCCGTGGCAGGCACCGCACGAGGCCTGGTAGTAATTCGAACCGTTGCGCAGATCGGCGCCCGCGACCGGCGCCACCGCGGGCGGCGGGAACGAGGCAATGTACGCCGTCACGTCGGTCATCGCCGCTTCATCCGCGAGCAGCGCGGCGGAGGCCCGCATCTGCGCACCGGCGGTATCTGTGACATCGGCGCCGCGAATGCCCGCCTTGAAGTTGTGCAGTTGCCGCATGAGATACACCGCATCCAGTCCCGCCAGCGCGGGCGCCTGCAGCGCCTCGTTGCCGGCGCCGGACTCGCCGTGGCAGGCCACGCAGCCCGCGTAGAGCGTCTTGCCGCGCGCGGCATCCGCCGCCGCCGCGATTGCCGGAGCGCCGGTGGCAACCACCCATGAAAGGACCAGGCACAGGCGTTTCATCTGGTTATTCTCCGAAAGCCGCCCGCGGGCGGCACGCCAAAGTGGTACAGTTGTACCATTTCAGCAATTGCCGCCGCAACCGGAATTATTGCGCGGCGCACTCAGGCCTCGGAGAGTGTCGGCTCCAGTGCCTGCTGCAGGTGGCGCAACATCACGGCGCGGATCTCTACCGGCCCCTGCGCCAGCAGCGCGCCCTTCTCCAGCCCGAGCAGCACGCTGTTGGTGATCTGGGCGTCCAGCTCCGGCTGCGGCGAGCCGAGCGCGGCATGGAACCCGCGCAGGAATTCCAGGTGGCCCTGTTGCTGGCGTTCCAGCGCGGCGCGCAGGCGCGGCACGCGTATCGCCTCGTGCAGGAATGCGTACTCGAGCACGCGGTCACTGCGCAGGCGCTGCACCTGGTCCAGCACGTAGGCGCTCGCGGCGTCGGCCAGCGCCTCGGCCGTGCCGGCCACGCGCGTCTGGCTCAGCAGCGCCAGCACGCGCACCTGGAAAGCCTCGATGTCGCGGCGCTGTGCTTCCGACCAGTGCAGGAAGGACTCGATGATCAGGTCCTCGAGATCGCGGAAGTAATAGGTGGTGCTCGCCAGCGGCACCGAGGCCTCGGACGCCACCGCGCGGTGGCTCACCGCGCGCAGCCCGTCGCGTGCCATCACCCGCAGGGTGGCCTCGATGATGTTGTGGCGCCGCTGTACCGCGCTCGCGCGCGGCCGCGCCGGCTGTTTTTCTTCCGCGGATCGCATGCGCGGATTCTACAGGCTGAGGAACTCAGCTCGTAGACCGATTGCATTCGGACTTTGTGCGTTGCTCCGATTGCATTCGGACATTGTGTAGGTCCGGATTTATCCGGACGATTGTCCGGCTGAAGCCGGACCGCCCGACCCATGAGGGATCAGGCGATGGCCTGCCGCGCCGCAATCCAGTCCTGCCCCAGCGCCTCGGCGACGGCCTGGCAGGTGAGCTGGCCGCGATGCACGTTCAGTCCGTCCAGCAGGTGCGGGTCGTCCGCGAACGCCTTCCTGTAGCCCTTGTCGGCCAGCGCGAGCGCGAAGGGCAGCGTGGCGTTGTTCAGCGCGAAGGTCGAGGTGCGCGCCACCGCGCCCGGCATGTTCGCCACGCAGTAATGCACCACGCCGTGCCTGATGAAGGTGGGGTCGGCGTGCGTGGTCGGGTGGCTGGTCTCGGAGCAGCCGCCCTGGTCGATCGCCACATCGACCAGCACCGATCCGGGCTTCATCGCCTTGACCATGTCCGCGGTCACCAGTTTCGGCGCCGCGGCGCCGGGCACCAGCACCGCGCCGACCACGAGATCGGCGCCGGTCACGTGGCGCTGCGTCGCTTCGCGCGTGGCGAAGATCGTGTTCAACATGCCGCCGAAGCGGAAGTCGAGTTCCTTCAGTCGCGCGAGCGACTTGTCGATCACGGTCACGTGCGCCTCCATGCCCATGGCCATGCGGATCGCGTTGGTGCCGACCACGCCGCCGCCCAGCACCACCACCTTCGCGGCTTCCACACCCGGCACGCCGCCGAGCAGCATCCCCGAGCCGCCCTGCTCCTTCTCCAGGCAATGCGCACCGGCCTGTATCGACATGCGCCCGGCAACCTCGCTCATCGGCGACAGCAGCGGCAGCGTATTACCGGGACCGGTGACGGTCTCGTAGGCGATCGCGATGCAGCCCGAGTCGAGCAGCGCCCTCGTCTGCTCCGGATCCGGCGCGAGGTGCAGATAGGTGAACAGCACCTGGCCCTCGCGCAGCATGCGGCACTCGTGCGGCTGCGGCTCCTTGACCTTCACGATCATGTCGGCGCGCGCGAAGACCTCGGCGGCGCTGCCGACGATCTCGGCTCCGGCGCGGCGGTACATTTCGTCACTGAGGCCGATGCCGGCGCCGGCCATCGTCTCGACGATCACCACGTGGCCGTGATGCACCAGCTCGCTGACACTGCCGGTGGTCAGGCCGACACGGTATTCGTGCGTTTTGATTTCCCTGGGCACGCCGACGAGCATGGGTCGATTCTCCGGGGATGGAAGGATGCCGGTTATCCGGACTCTGCCAGTATAAGCAGGCATTGTGCGCGATGTTTCGCCGAAGGCCACCCCCGACGGGGTATGCTGCACAGCGCAAACGACAGCAGCCAATGGCTGCAGCGCAAAGGAAGGACACGTGCATGGTTACACCGAAGACCCGCCGCCTCGGCTTCGTGCTACTCGTCGTCCTGGCGCTGCTCGGCACTTTCGCGTGGTACGCCTTCCAGCCGCGGCGCATCGACGACGGGCAGCCACCGTGGCATGCAGCGGTCGAGCAGCGCACGATCGAGGTCGCGGGCATGAGCCGCGAATTCCTCTACTACGCGCCACCGGGCCTCGCACGCGGGGCGCCGATGGTCTTCGTGCTGCACGGATCCATGGGCAGCGCCGCCGGAATGCGCGAGGCCACTGCCTTCGGCTTCGAGCGCATCGCCGCCGGTGAGGGCGCGGTCGTGGTCTACCCGCAGGGAATCGAGAAGCACTGGAACGACTGCCGGGGTACTGCGGACTACGCCGCGAACACACGCAACATCGACGACCCGGCGTTCTTCGAGGCCATGATCGGCTGGTTTGCGCGGGAACTCGGCGCCGATCGCTCGCGCGTGCTGGTTACCGGCCTGTCGAACGGCGGACACATGGCCTACCGGCTGGGGCTGGAGCGCCCGGATCTCGTGCTGGCGATAGCGCCGATGGCCGCGGGGCTGCCGGTAGCCGCCACGCGAGACTGCCGCGAGTCGGGCAAGGCGATTGCCACCGCGATCTTCAACGGCACCGAGGATCCGGTGAACCCTTTCGCGGGCGGCCTCGTGTCCATACTCGGTAACAGCAGCCGCGGCGAGGTCCTCTCATCGCAGGAGACCGCGCGCTTTTGGGCGCGACTTGCAGGGCACAATGGCGAGCCAACGATCGAGGAGATGCCCGATCGCGACCCCGACGACGGCACGCACGTGCGAATCGAGCGCTGGCAGGCGCCGGGTCACGCGGAGATCGCGCACTACATGATCGAGGGCGGCGGACACACACTGCCATCCCGAGGCACGCAACCGTCGCTCGCCA
>JAKJFB010000266.1 GCA_022705125.1 Pseudomonadota bacterium | reverse complement strand
CGGCAGGTACTTGGCGGGGGTCCACGGCTCGGCGACCACAAGCGCCGGCACGAACACCCAGTCGACCGGCGCCGAGAAGCGCGAGTCGAGGAACTCGAAGAAGCCGAAGCGCTGCCGGAACACCGCCTCGGGCTCGCTGCTCACCGCGAACACCTGCGCCTCGGTACCGTCCGTGCGCTGCATGCGCGCACAGAAATCGATCGCCTCGTAGGCCGATGCGACCACCGAGATCACGGATTCGTGGGTGACGGCTATCGCGACGCGCATGGTGCTGAACGCAGTCTCCGCAGTTCGGCCAGAATGGCCAGTTATTGGCGAATCCGCCTATTAGCGAAAGCCGGCATTGTCTTTTTACTATGCCCCACGGCGGGGGGTCTGACAATCGCAGGGGTGACCGATGCATCAGTGGCGGGTAACGGACCAGGTGATCGTGGTCACTGGCGCCTCGATGGGCATCGGGCTCGGTACGGCCCGCTGCCTGCTGGCACGGGGCGCGCGCGTTGCATTGATGGCGCGCGATGAGGCACGGCTGCAGGGCGTGGTCGATGCGCTTGGCAGCGCCAACGCCCTGGCCGTGGCGGTGGATGTGTGCGACCGGGTCGGTGTTGCGGCGGCGTTCGAGCGTGTCAATGCGCATTGGGGACGGCTCGACGGCGTGATCAACAACGTGGGGTTGAATTGCGCGCGACGCATCGAAGTGATGCCGGAAGCCGAGGTGCGCAAGGTGCTGGAGCTCAATTTCCTCGGCACCGTGTTCGCTTGCCAGGCGTCGATTCCGTGGCTGCGCGCCAGCGGCGGCGGCCGCATCGTCAACGTGTCCTCGTCCTCGGTGCGCGACATGAACGAGTTCGCGCATCTGGGTATTTACAGCGCCAGCAAGGCCGCGGTCGAGCAGTTCACGCGCGAGCTGCGCGAGGAAGTGCGCGGCGACAACATCCTGGTAACCCTGTTCAGTTCGGGCAGCGTCTTCACCGGCAGCGTGTCGAACCTCGACCCGGCGGCGGCCGGGGAAGCCTACGCGGCATGGCTCGAGCGTGGCAGCTACTACGGCGGCAGCACCACGCCCGAGGTGATGGGCGAGGCGCTCGCACAGTGTTTCGAGTTCCCGCCCGGCGTCGGCGCGGAGTTCATCGAGGTCAGGTCCGGGCTGCGCGAGCGCAAGCTCATGGATACGGAGTCCTCGCGCTGACGCGAGGCCGCTTGATTCCGGCAACAAACTGCAACAGGAGCGAGGGCATCATCATGGGCAACACCACGAGACCGCTGCGCGTGATCCAGTGGGCCACGGGCGCGATCGGCAAGTTCAACATCGTTACCTGCAGCCGCAACCCGGCCTTCGAGCTGGTCGGCTGCTGGGTGTTCAGCCCGGAGAAGGCCGGGCGCGACGCGGGCGAGATTGCCGGCATCGGACCGAACGGCGTGAAGACCACCAACAGCATCGAGGAGATCCTCGCGCTGGATGCCGATATCGTGCAGTACGCGCCGCTGCTCGCGAACGTCGACGAGATCTGCCGGCTGCTCGAGTCGGGCAAGAACGTGATCACGCCCTCGGGCTTCACCACGGTCAGCAACAAGGCCGACGAGGCGAAGCTGCAGGCGGCTTGTCGCAAGGGCAGCGTGTCATTCCACGGTTCGGGTATCCATCCGGGCTTCTCGGGTGACCGCCTGCCGCTGATCCTCTCGGCGATGTCGCGGCGCATAGACAGGATCACGGTCCACGAGATCGTCGATATGGCGACGGTGAACGAGTCCTGGGACATGGTCGAGATGCTCGGCTTCGACATGACTCCCGAGGCGGCACGGTCCAATCCGCCGGCGCTGCTGGGCATCATGAGCACGATTTTCCACGAATCGATCGCGCTGGTCGCGCAGGGGCTGGGGCTCGAGATCGACGAGTACGACAAGACGCACGAGTTCGCGCTGGCCACCCGCGACATCGAGGTGCAGCTCGACCTCGGCACGAAGACCGGCGTGGTGCGCAAGGGGCATGTCGGTGGCCAGCACTTCAATTACATCGGGAAAAAGAACGGCAAGACCGTGATCGATTTCCAGACCATCTGGAAGATGGGCAATGAGCTGGAGCCCAGCTGGCCCTTCGAGGAGCGCTGGGCCTACCACGTGAGCATCCAGGGCGAGCCCGATCTCAAGCTCACCTTCACCTGTGGCTCACCTGACGGCCACGATTCGGCGAAACTCGGGCTGCTGTGCACCGCGATGAACTGCATGAACACGGCGCCTCTGGTGGTGGCGGCGGCACCCGGGGTCGTCACGCAGCTCGACCTGCCGATGATCCGCGCGGTGAACGCGTTCAACCCCTGAGCTCACAGGCGCACTCCGTGCACACACTCATTTTGCCAGGACGACATCTGACGGAGGATTCATGCTGATCAAGGACAGGGTTGCAGTCATCACCGGCATCGGCCCGGGAATGGGCCGGGAGATCGCGCTGGCCTTCGCGCAGAACGGCGCCAGGCTCGCCATCGGCGCGCGCAACATCGAGTTTGTGCAGAAGGTTGCGCAGGAATGCGTTGCCGCGGGTGCCGAGGTCGTGGCGCTGCGCACCGATCTGGCCGACAGGGCCTCATGCGAGGCGATCGTGACGGCCGCGATCGATCGTTTCGGCGGCGTGGACATCCTGGTGCAGAACGGTCACGACACCGGCGATGCCCGCCTGGTAGGCGATGCCGACCAGGCGCGCTGGCGCGCCGCGATGGAGTGCAACCTGTTCGGCGCGCTGTCGCTGTTCCAGGCCTGCCTGCCGTCGATGCGTGAACGCGGCGACGGGCGCGTGATCCTCGTGAACTCCGGCGCGGCGAACAACCGGCCGCCCGAGTACCTGGCGTCCTACGCGGCGTCCAAGGCGGCGCTCGCCTCGCTGGTGCGCTCCATCGCCATCGAGCACGGCAAGGACGGCATCCGCTGCAACGGCGTGCACCTGGGGCCGGTGGACGGCGAGAACTTCCGGCCGTGGATCGCCGGGCTCGCGGAGCAGAAGGGGATTTCCTTCGAGAAGTGCTTCAACGATTATCTCGAGGCCGAGTTTCCGCTGCGCTACGTGCCGACTGCACGCGAATGCGCGGGCACCGTGCTTTACCTCGCCTCCGACCTCGCGCGCGTGGTCACTGGCCAGGGAATCTCGGTCAACGGCGGCCAGTGGTTCGCCGCGTAGGTCCGGCTTCAGCCGGACATTTCTCCGTAGGTCCGGATTTATCCGGACATCTTCTTCCCCCCGGAGCCACCCCATGAAAAAACTGCGCATCCTGCAATGGTCGGCGGGCAACGTCGGCCGCCGTTCGATCATCGCGATCCACAACAATCCCCACCTGGAACTGGTCGGCTGTTACGTGCGCGGCGCCGACAAGGCGGGCAAGGACGCCGGCGTGCTCGCGGGCATCGGCCCGATCGGTGTGATCGCGAGCAGCGACGTCGAGGCGCTGCTCGCACTGCAACCCGATTGCGTCAGCTACAACGGCCTGTGGGCCAGTCCCGACGATTTCTGCCGCATCCTGGAGCGCGGCATCAACATCGTGACCACCTCGGCCTTCGTGACCGGACACGCGCTGGGCGAGGTCGCGCGCAACCGCATCCTGGACGCCTGCCGCCGCGGCAACAGCTCGATTTTCGGCAGCGGCATCCATCCCGGTTTCAGCAGCCTGATCAGCCTGGTGGCCGCGGGCATCTGCGATCGCATCGAGAACATCTCGCTGCTGGAATCGGTTGATGCCACCGGCTACGCCTCCAAGGAGACCTGGGAGAGCTGCGGCTTCGGCGCGCCGATCGGCGCCCCGGGGCTGGAAGACGTGCTGCGCAAGGGCTCGGCGGTGTTCTCCGACGGCATCCACCTGGCCGGCGAAGTGCTGAAGCTGACGTTCGACGAGATCGCGTTCCGCGCCGATTTCTCGGCCGCGGTGGAGGATTGCGATTTCGGTTTCATGCAGATCGCGAAGGGCTGTGTTGCCGGCGTGAACGCGGGCTGGCACGGCATCGTGAGCGGTCGTTCGGTGGTGGAGCTGCGCTATCGCTGGAAGATGGGCAATCGGGTCGAGCCGGACTACCCGCTGCACCAGGGCTACGTGGTCAGCGTGAAGGGCCGCCCCAATGTGGACTTCACGCTGAAGCACGGCATGCCGGCGGGAGAGGTCGCGCACAGCGCCGAGGAGGGCATGCAGATGAACCTGATCACGACCGCGCTGCCCGCGATCAACGCCATACCGGCTGTCTGCGCGGCGCCCGCGGGCATCCGGACCTACGCCGACCTGCCGCTCATATCGGGCGCGGGATTCGTGCTGACCGGCTGAGGCGCGGCCCGGATGCGGCAATGATCGTGGTCCGCCGTTGCGGCGCGTACAATCGCGCGCCTGAACTCCGCAGAACCACGAGGTTTGCATGACGATCACTGCGCAGCTGATCCAGGACAAGATCCGGGAAATCACCTCCGCCGGGCAGTTCTTCGAAATGGAGGATCGCGAGGTGGCGGGGCGCCGGGTGCGCCTTTACAAGCATGCGCCGGCGACCCTCGTCGATGTACTGCAGGCATCGCGCGCCCACGGGGCAGCCGACTTCATCGTCTACGAGGGTCGGCGGCTCAGCTTCGACCGCTTCTTCGCCGAGGCCGATGCGCTGGCCGCCACGC
>JAKJFB010000265.1 GCA_022705125.1 Pseudomonadota bacterium | reverse complement strand
CTCCTCGAGCTCCTGCCATTTCGACATCAGGAACACGCGGCGCAGTTCCTCGCCGAGATACTCGCCGACGAAGGCGGATTTCTCGAAGACGCGCAGCGCCTCGGGCCAGAACCGCGGCAACCCCGCCGGCTGCTGGCTGTAGGCGTCGCCTGCCACCGGCGCCGGCGCGGCGAGCCGCTGCTCGATGCCCATCAGCGCGCCGGCCAGCATTCCGGCCACCGCGAGGTAGGGATTCGCGTCGGCGCCGCACACGCGGTGCTCCAGGCGTATCGCGCTGCGCGAACCACCCGGAATCCTCACCGCGGCGCTGCGGTTCTCGTAACCCCAGGTCGGCGCGTGCGGGGCATGCGAACCGAGACGGAAGCGGCGGTAGGAGTTGAAGTTCGGCGCGAACAGCGCCATCGCCTCGGACATCGTGGCGAGACAGCCGGCCACGGCGTGGCGCATCAGCTCGCTGCCCTGGTCGGTACCGTTGTCGAAGACGTTGCGCCCGCTCGCGTCGACCAGGCTGAAATGGATGTGCATGCCATTGCCGGCCAGCGCGCCGAAGGGCTTGGCCATGAACGAGGCGAGCCGGCCCTGCCCGCGCGCCACGCCCTTGATCGCGCGCTTGAGCAGCAGGGCGTGGTCGCAGGCGCGCAGGGCGTCGTCCTGGTGAAAGAGGTTGATCTCGAACTGCGAGGGCGCGGCTTCGGCAATCAGCGTATCGACCGGGAGCGCCTGCGTGAGCGCCGCCTCGCGCACGCCATGCATGAGCTCGCTCATTTCCTGCATCGCCTCGATGCCGTAGGTCTGGCCACCGACGGGTTCGCGCCCGCCGCTGGTGGTCTGCGTGTGCCGTGGCGTGCCGTCGGCATTGCGTTCGCGGTCGAACAGGTAGAACTCGAGCTCGATGGCGACCACCGGGCGCAGGCCCAGCGCCGCGTACCGCGCCAGCACGCCGGAAAGCACGGTGCGCGGGTCGCCGGCGTAGGCCGCCGCGTGCACGGTGCCCATCGACACCAGCACCTGTCCCGTGGGGCGTGCCAGCCACGGCACGCGCGCCAGCGTCGCGGGCTCCGGCAGGCACACGCCGTCGGCATCGCCGTCCTCGAACACCGTGGCGCCGATGTCACGGCCCCAGATATCGAAGGCAACCGTCGAGACCGGCAGCTTGAAGCCACCGCTGAAGACCTTCGCGAGGTTCTCGCGGCCTACCCACTTGCCGCGCAACTGCCCGTTGATGTCGGGCAGCAACACCTCG
This sequence comes from Pseudomonadota bacterium, assembly GCA_022705125.1. The sequence goes on along the minus strand of JAKJFB010000265.1, from coordinate 3,420 downwards.
AAGACATCGATGTCCGGATTCTGTTGCAGGAAGGTGTCGAGTGCATGCATGGCGGCAACCGTGATCAGGGTGCGAATCGTGAACGCTCGGGAGCCGGCCGCCCGGCCGCCTCAGGCACTTTTAGCATCCTTGCCGCGATATTGCGACCACACCGCCGCACCGAAGGCCCCGAACAGGGCCAGCGACAGTTCGTGCTCGCGCAACTGCCACTCCGGGTGCCATTGCACCCCGAGCGCGAGAGCGCGCGAGCCCTCCACGCTGAGCGCCTCGATCAGGCCGTCGGGCGCGCGCGCCTCGACGCGCAGCCCCCGCGCGAGCCGGTCGACGCCTTGCGCGTGCAGCGAATTGACGCGATGACGCAACCCGACGCCCAGTCCCGCCAGCACGCCGCCCTCCTCGATGATCACCTCGTGCGCCGGCGCGTACTGCAGCTCGCGGCTCGCTTGCTTGTCCTCGCGATGGTCCATCATGCCGGGCACTTCCTGCACCCGCTGGTGGAGCGTGCCGCCGAGGGCGACGTTCAGTTCCTGCATGCCGCGGCAGACGCAGAACAGCGGGATCCCGCGTTCGAGCGCGAGCCGGATCAGCGGCAGCGTGGTCGCGTCGCGTTGCGGGTCGTGGGAGGTTCCCGGCGCGCTCGGCACACCGCCATAGTGCACGGGCTCCACGTTCGACGGGCTGCCGGTGAGGAAAATTCCGTCGAGGCTGTCGAGCAGCCCGGCCATATCCAGCAGCGACCCGATCGGTTCGAGGTCGCGCCCGCGGCCAAGACCCGGAATCAGCAACGGCAGGGCGCGCGCGCCATGCGCCACCGCGTTGATGTACTTTTCACCCACGCCGTGAAAGGGATGCAGGCCCTTGTCGAAGATGTCACAGGGAATGCCGACCACCGGGATGCCGGGTGCGCGCATGCGTATCCTCTTTCCGCTGCGCTACCCTTTGGGGGTAGCGTCGTTATCGCTCGAATTTGGCATATTGCGGCATTCTAAGCCCTGCGTGGTCGCCATCCCCATACCACCAGCGGGGTAAGTCCGCGCGGCGGACCGACACGAGGACACACGATGACGCGCGCCAACCGATCCAAGCAGCACTGGCAGGCGCTCGACCGCGCCCATCACCTGCACCCCTTCACGGACTTCCACGAGCTGGGCGAGCAGGGCACGCGCGTGATCACGCGTGCCGAGCACATCTACATCCATGACATCGACGGGCGCGAGTATCTCGACGCCATGTCGGGACTGTGGTGCTGCAACCTCGGCTACAGCCGCCGCGAGATCATCGAGGCGGTCACGCGCCAGCTGCAGGAGCTGCCCTTCTACAACAACTTCTTCCAGTGCGCGCACCCGCCCTCGATCGAGCTGGCGCAGGTGCTGGCCGAGGTCGCGCCGGCGCACATGAAGCACGTGTTCTTCACGAACTCGGGCAGCGAGGGCAACGACACCGTGGTGCGCATGGTGCGCCGCTACTGGGACCTGGAGGAACAGCCGCAAAAGCGCTGGATCATCAGCCGCGTCAACGCCTACCACGGCAGCACGATCGCCGGCGCGAGCCTCGGCGGCATGAGCTTCGTGCACAAGCAGTTCGAGCCGCTGCCCTACGTGACGCACATCCGGCAGCCGTACTGGTACGGCGAGGGCGCGGGCCTGTCGCCGGAGGAATTCGGCGTGCAGGCCGCGCGCGCGCTCGAGGCCAGGATCGAGGAACTCGGCCCCGACAACGTGGCCGCCTTCATCGCCGAGCCGGTGCAGGGCGCCGGCGGCGTGATCATCGCGCCCGAGAGCTACTGGCCCGAAGTGCGCCGCGTGCTCGCGAAGTACGACATCCTGCTGGTCATGGACGAAGTGATCTGCGGCTTCGGGCGCACCGGCAAGTGGTTCGGCAATGTCCACTACGGCATGAAGCCCGACCTGATGACCTTCGCCAAGGCCGTCACCAACGGCTACCAGCCGCTCGGCGGCGTGATGGTCGGCGAGCGCGTCGCCGAGGTACTGACCAGGCGCGGCGGAGAATTCGGTCACGGCTTCACCTATTCCGGCCATCCTGCCGCCTGCGCCGCAGGGCTCGCGACGCTGAAGATCCTGCGCGAGGAAAACGTCATCGGGAACGTCGAGGCCGTCTCCGCCCCGCATCTTGCCCGGCGCTGGGCGGAGCTCGCCGATCATCCGCTGGTCGGCGAGGCGCGCACACTTGGGCTCTTCGGCGCGCTCGAACTGGTCAAGAACAAGAGCACGCGCGAGCGTTTCGCGCCCGGCGGTCGAGCCGGCGCCGTATGCCGCCAGGCCAGCCTGAACAACGGACTGGTGATGCGCGCCACCGGTGACACCATGATCATTGCGCCGCCGCTGATCTGCACCACCGCCGAGCTCGACATGCTGGTCGAACGCGCGAAGGCGGCGCTCGACGAGACGGCGCGCGAACTCGGGGCCGGCTGAAGCGCAGGCGCCTTGCGCGCGCCACGCAAAGGCAATAGGGTAAAGGCCGGCCAACAACCCGAACGAGGATATCGATCATGGGCATTCTTTCGTGGATCGTGATGGGGCTGATCGTGGGCGTGCTCGCCAAGTTCATCATGCCCGGCAAGGATCCGGGCGGCTTCGTCATCACGGTGGCGCTCGGCATCGGCGGCGCCTTCGTCGGTGGCTACATCGCCTCGTTCCTGGGTATCGGCGCCGTCAGCGGTATCAATGTCGCCAGCATATTCATCGCCACGCTGGGCGCGATCGTGCTGCTCGCGGTATATCGCGCGCTGAAGAAGTGACGCCGGGGCCCGCGCGCCCCGCATCGCCTCCCTGCCCGTTCGCTTCCCGCGGCGGGGTGTCTTTGTCGTGACGAAGCGGTTACCATCTCGCCATCCCGCTCATCACCCACGCGCCGGCACCCGCCGGCGCGTGGCGTTTTGCGCCGGCACAACGATCACGCAAGGAGATTGACCATGAGCTCGCAGCCCGCCATCACCGTATCCAGCCTCGATCTGCAGCGCATCGAGCACGTGCTGCGCGCCGAGTCGGCGTCACACCTGCCCGGCATCGACGCACTGCAGGCCGAACTGGATCGCGCCAACGTGGTCGAACCCGTGGACATGCCGCCCGGGATCGTCACGATGAACTCCACCGTGCGTTTCTGCGACGACGCCACCGGGAACCGGCACGAGCTCACGCTGGTCTACCCCGATGGCGCCGGCGCGCCCGGCACGGTCTCGATACTGGCGCCCACGGGCAGCGCGCTGCTCGGGCTCTCCGTGGGGCAGTCGATCGAATGGCAGGTCCCCGGCGGGCGCAAGCTGCAGCTGCGCGTGCTCGAGGTGGTGCGCCAGCCCGAGGCCGAGGGCGAATACCATCGCTGACGCCGGCCACGTCACGGAGATCGCACGATGAACCGGACCATCCTCAGCGCCACGGATTTCTCCGCCGACGCGCGCCA
>JAKJFB010000264.1 GCA_022705125.1 Pseudomonadota bacterium | reverse complement strand
GCGAGGGGCACGAGGAGGCGGCGAAGCTGCTGCTCGAGTCCGGCGCCGACACGTCGTTGAAGAGCGACTGGGGCGACAGCGCGCTCACCTTCGCGATGCGCTACGACCACTACCGCCTCGGCAAGATGATCTCGACGCCCGAGGAATTCGACATCGCCGTCAAGGCGCCGAAGGAGAGCTTCGGCGAGGCCAGCCGTTCGGCGGCGACGCCGGCGCGCATCGACGACATCCTGCGCCAGATCCGCGAGGCCAATGCGGAAGGGCGCGAAACGAGCGAACTGCGCAAACAGCTGCACGGTGCGATCGCCGAGTACCGCGGACCGCCGAAGCCGCTCGGGCTGGCGGGGCCGAAGGTGATCAAGCCGGCGCCGCCGCCGCGGGCGCTGGTCATCACCGCGAAGCGGCAGAACCCGGCGGGCGGCGAGCGTGTCGAGGTGGTGCCGGGTGGTGCGCCGCAGGTGCCGCCGGGCACGGTGCGTGTGACACCGACGCAGCCCGATGCGGGCAGCAGCCCGAGCCGCATCGCCGATCTGGTACGGCAGATTCGTGTCGCCGAGGCACAGGGGCGGCCAACCGATGCACTGCGCCGTCAGCTCGACGACGCGATGCAGAAACTCAAATAGGCGCGCGCGATGGGATTCTTCGACTGGCTGTTCAACGGCAAGAGCGCCACTCAGGGAAACGAACGCCTGCTGGCGGCTGTCGAGCGCGTCATCGAAGGCACCGATCCGCGCCTGAAGGTGATGAGCGGTGCGCGCGAGCGCCTGTCGCCGGCGGTCGAACATGCGCTGGACTTCGCGCATACGGCCGTCAGCCATATTCCCGCCGGCATCGAACTGACGCCGGACAACTGGGGGAAGACGCCGCTGCTGCGCGCCTTCTTCACGCGCCCGGGCGATGTCAGTGAGGCACTTTCGGCCAGCCAGGACCTGCGCGATTTCATGAAGTCGCCCGCAGCGACCGGGATGGAGACGCTGCACTGTGTGGTGGCGGCGACACGCGTCGAACGCACGGTGCTCGGCCACGCCATGGAAGGCGAAATGCTGCGCCAGGATGTCGCGCAGCGCACCGTCAGTTTCAGCGACATGCGTATCGCCGGCTTTACGGCGACCGAGGACGTGCTGCGTGCAGGGATGGAGGATTTCGTGCTCGAGCAGCTGGTACTCGCCGCGCTGCGCGATGTCGCCGAGAACCGACAGCGCAGCGATCAGCTCGAAGCCTATCGCCAGCTGCTGCAGACGCGTCTGCGACTGCTCGAGCAGGGCGGCAGCAGCGTCGATTCGATGCTGGCAACGGCACCGCGTGAAGCGACCGATGTCGCCAAATTGCGCAACCAGCTGGCCGCGAACGAAGCCGAGCTGAACGAGATCCGTCCGGCGGGTGTCGGCCTCGACGCCTATCTCGATCCGGTGATCGAGGCGCTGCAGAACGCCGAGGCCATCATCCAGCCGAAGCTGCTCGAAATGCGGCTCAATGCGATGAACATCGTCGTTGGCGCGGAGGTGCTGGATGCCTCGGATATCCAGCTGGTGGAATTTTCCACCGCCAACCCCGAGCGGCCGCGCCGCGTCGGTTTCCTCGCGCATTTCCCGCACAGCGCCTTCGTCGAGAAGCCGGTCGATTTCGACGCCCTGTTGCGCTCGATCTGAGCGTCTCCCGGCGCTCCCGCGCCGCGGCGCGGAAAGCTCATTGCGGGTATGGAACGGCGATTGCTGGTGATATGGCTACTGCAGCCATCCCCGCGAGGTGAGCCTCATGTTGCCGTTCGAAATCCTTGCTGCGCTGAGTTTTGGCGCCATTTCGCCCTATGTGGCCGAAGCAGGTGTCGCCTGGTTGCGACGCCGCCGGCTGCACGCCCGCAGGGCACGGGCACCGTTTTGATGCATTCCGGCGCTGTGGGTGACGTCAGCGGACGGGCCGCTGGCGAGCAGTGAGGCGCCGCTCAGAAGACGAGCGTTCGCCAGGTCGGGTCGAGGCTGCGCGCGACGAAGGCGGTTGCGCCGGCGTGACCGGACAGTTCCGGAATCGTCGCCTCGCCTTCGCGCACATACTCCGCCCACGCCATGCTGCAGGCGAGGAAGCGAGCTCCGCCGCAGGCTGCATCCTGCATGAAGGCATACAGGCTGCGGCCGCCGCGTTCGGAGCTGCTGCAGCGCTCGGCTTCGTGCGCGATGAGCAGGCGCACCGAGCGGCCGGCGAAGTGGATTTCGACCTCGGCATCGAGCGCAGCCGCCGCGGTGGCATAGACGAAGGGTGCGGCAGCGAGATCGGGTCGCTCGAGCTCGACCGACCAGAGCAGGATGGCGAGCTTGCTCATGTAAAGCTCGCCTCCGGTTCCACGGCGAGGATGTGCGCACGGTAGGCGGCGGCATCGACCAGATGCGCCCTCTCGGCCAGCCAGTCCTGCGGACGAACGCGTACCAGCCAGGCGGCGTAGGGGTCGGTGTTGATCGGCGCAGGCCGTTCCTCCAGCGCCTCGTTCATGTCGAGCAGCGTGAAGGAAATCGGCGAATGCACGGCGAGCACGGTCTTGCGGCTTTCCACGGTGCCCAGCCCGCGTCCGCGTGCAACCTCGGCACCGCGCGGTTTGGCCGTGAAGGCGATGATCTCGCCGGCGAGAAAGACGCCGAAGGCAGTGATGCCGATGAGCATCTCGTCACCGTCGCAACGTACCCACACGTCGTGGTCGGTGTCGTAGAGCAGGCCGTCGGGAACGGCGCCATGGAAAGGAGTGTGCGCCATCGTCGCTCAGGAGGAATGGCGGAAGAGAGTAGGAGTCGAACCTACCAGGGACCGTCTGACGGCCCCTGCCGGTTTTGAAGACCGGCCGCCCCACCGGGGAACGATCTCTTCCGTGTGTTGAAACTGCATCATTGCATCTTCCATTGCCGCGGGACTGCAGCTTCCCGCAACACATGTTCGTCCTTCGTTCCGCGCAGGTCGCGGACGCGCCGAGTGTAGCCGATGCGGTCGAAGAATTCGAGGATATGGATGGCCACCTTGCGTCCGCCACCGATGATGTCGCGCAATTCGGCGGCGCGCGCAGCGCCGTGCTCGGTGCACAGCGTCGCGACGATCGCGGCCAGGCGCTCGACGGCATCGTCGCTGAAGTAGTGATCGAGGGCGACCGGGTAGAGCTTGCCGGTGCGCGCCACACGCTTCATCAGTGCGCGCACGGTGTCTTCCGGGATCGCCGTAGCCTTAGCGATGTCGCGCACGCGGGGCGGCTGGAAGGGGTCTGCGGTGACCAGCGGTGCCAGGGTGCGCCACAGATTGCTGTCAGCGGCGGACAACGTGACGCGGTGTTCGGGCAGATGCAGCCAGCTCGAGGTCTGCGCGATGCGGCCGGCGGCAAGCGCCTGGTCGACGAGATGGTCGAAGGCGGCGCGGGCGAGTGTCGGCGCCGTCAGCCGACGCAATCGTTCGTGCTCGGCACCGAGCATGTCGGGCGCGCGCTCGTGTTCGGCGGCGAGTGCAACGACGAGTTTCTCGCCGAGGCCGGCCCAGACTTCCGCTGCAAAACCGAGGATGCCGTCGCGCGTGTCGATGCGAACGGGGGCCAGCCCCTGCCACAGGCGATCGGCGTCCGCATCGGTAAGGTTCCAGCCCTGCGCGAAGCGTTCGAGCAGTACGCCCGCGGGGCTGGCAGCGAGTTGTTCGCGCAGCGCAGCGGCCGGTTCACCCCGTGCCGCAAGGTTCAGGGCCGCCAGCCGCGCCGCTGCGCGCTTGTGTCGCGTCGGCGGAAAGATGTCGAGCACACGGCCGCCGGCCAGCGTGCGTGTCGCCGAGGTGTCGCGCAGCACGAAGCGGTCGCCGGCGACGCAGCACAGCGGCCGTTCGAGCACGATCTCGGCCAGGGCCTCGGTGCCCGGTGCCAGCGTGTCGCCCTCAAGCAGCGCAACGCGGCCGATGATGTCCTCGGCACCGAGGTGCACATGCACCGGTGTCCAGTGGCGCAGCGCCTGTACTTCATCGCGTGCCAAGTGTAGCGTTGCCGCAAAGCGGTCGAGCGGCAGGTGCTGGCGCGGATCGAGTACCCACATGCCGCGCCGGATCGCCTCACGCGAAAAATCGCCGGTCAGGTTGAGCGCGACACGCTGCCCGGCGTGGCCGGTTTCAGCAGGCTTGTCCTGTGCGTGCAGGCTGCGCACCCGCGCCGAAAATCCGGGGGGCGACACGGTCAGTGTGTCGCCGACGCGGACCGTGCCCGAGAAGACCGTGCCGGTAACGACGGTACCGATGCCGGAAAGACTGAAGCAGCGGTCGATGGCGAGCCGGAAGCGGCCGTCGGCCGGCGATGCCGTGTGTGCCGCCGCTGCCGCGAGGTGGGCATGCAGTGCGGCGATGCCGTCGCCGGTTCTGGCAGAAACGCGGTAGATGGGGGCTTCGGCGAAGGCGCCATTGGCGAGGAGTGCGCGCACCTCGGCTTCAGCAGCTTCGGCGCGCGCTGCGTCGACGGCATCGCACTTGGTCAGCGCCACGGCGCCGCGCCGGAGACCGAGCAGTTCGGCGATGGCCAGATGCTCGCGCGTCTGCGGCATCGGCCCGTCATCCGCGGCGACGACGAGCAGCAGGAAGTCGATGCCGGTCGCGCCGGCCAGCATGTTGTGGATCAGCTTCTCGTGGCCGGGGACATCGATGAAACCGAGTGTCTGACCGTCGGCGAGCGCCGTGTAGGCGTAGCCAAGATCGAGCG
>JAKJFB010000263.1:4397-4707 GCA_022705125.1 Pseudomonadota bacterium | reverse complement strand
CGATGCCGAGCAGCTGGTGCGGGTCCACGGTCTCGCCGGCACTCGCATCGGCGCGCTCGTGGTCCAGTGCCAGGCTCACCTGGCTCGCACCCAGCTCGTCCAGCGCGTTCAGCACCTCGCCTTCCAGGCGTTTCAGGTGCTCCAGGGTCACGTACAGGAAATTCCCCGAGCCGCAGGCCGGGTCGAGCACGCGCACCGTGCACAGGCGATGATGAAAGGCGCGCAGTATCGCCACGGCCTCGGCGTCACGGCTTTCTCCCGACACCGTCAGGGCCGCGGCCTGGGCCTCGATCCACTCCGCGCGCAGCGG
>JAKJFB010000263.1:0-4321 GCA_022705125.1 Pseudomonadota bacterium | reverse complement strand
TCCAGCAGGGTACCGAAGATCGCCGGTTCCACCAGCCGCCAGTCGGCGCGCGCCGCCGCGTGCAGCAGGCCGATCTGGTCGCGGTCCAGGGGCAGTGTATCGGGCGCCCTGAACAGCTTGCCGCTGAAGCGCAGCACATCGACGGCGAGCACCGGCGAGAAGCCGCCGCGGTCCATGTCGCGCCACAGCTGTTCGAGCATGCGCATCGCGGTATCCGGCTGCTCGCGGTAGCGATCCAGCAGGTCGCGGAAGCTGTTGGGCGGCAACAGGCGCACGTCCTCGGCGAACATCGTGAACAGGCAGCGCATCAGGAACTGCGCGACCGGTTGCGCCGGGTGACCGGCGCGCTCCAGTGACTTTGCGAGCTCCGCCAGCCGCGCCGCGATCTCGCGCGTGACGCGGGCCGCGGCCTGCGCCGGGTCCAGCGAGAGCGGTTCGGTCCAGACTGCCCGCAGCCGGTCGCGGATATCCGGGCGGCGCAGGTCCGCCAGCGCGATGCGATGGCTGCGCGGATCCGGGAACGGGACGTAGGTCGCGCCGCTGCGCGTGAAGTCCGAGTACAGGTCGATGCGCCGGCCCACGTCGAAGACCACCAGGAACGGCGGGCGGCCTTCGTCGGCGGGCAGGGCGCGGGCGTACTGCTCGGCCTGGCTGCGCGCGCGCAGCATCGCGTCGTCGAAGCCCCGGGTGTCCGGCGCGGCCTTCAGCCGCTTCGCCTCGCCGACGAAGCAGGCGCGCTTGTAGCAGTCGATATAGCCGTTGCTCTCGCTGCCGTCGCCGTGGCGGAAGGTGACGCGGCGTTCGTAGACGTAGGCGTGGTCACGGGCGTCCTGCGCCTGGGGGTGCGGCTGCTCCACGGCCAGCAGCACGGTCAACTCGTTCAGGAACAGCTGGTAGTTGGCGCGCTCACTGCCGCCCGCGGCCTGCCACCGCACGATGAAATCCTCGACCGCCGTGTCGATCTGCTCCGTCATCCTGTCGCTCCGACCCCATCCGTACCGCCCGCGTAGTCTGGAGTCTTTCGCGCGGTGCGGCTAGAGTCGGCGGCCGAACGGCCCGACGCGGCCGCAACGCTTCACGCGGAGCCAGCCTGTGACAGTACGCAAACCGGGTCGATCGCAAGCGGATCTCTTCGATGCCGCGCCGCGGCCGGCATCCGCGCAGGAGCTGCGCATCGCGCCGCAGGGCGCGGCGCCGCTGGGCAAGGAGCAGCAGACCTTCAACCGCCTGGTGCGCAAGGTCGAGATACTGCGCGAGAAGCTCGCCGAGTGGGCCGCTTTCGAGCCACAGCACCACCGGTGCGTGGCCAAGGACCTGATGCCGGTGCTGAAGCAGTTGGGCGCGGCGCGGCGCGAGACGATCCTGACGCTGGCGCGCATCCTCGAGGGCAAGGCCGCCGGCGGCAGGCCGGGCAAGGTGGAGCAGCGCAACCTCGTGCACCACCTGCTGGAGCTCGCGCGCGCCCAGCTGGAGGACGATCCGCAGGATGAGCAGATCATTGCCCTGCACGATCAGTACGCCGATATCGGCTTTGCCGAGGACCAGGAGCTCGACCGCGAGCTGGCGCGCGGGATGGCGGAGCAGATGTTCGGCGTCGAGCTGGAAGAGCATGAGCTCGGCGGCTCGGTCGAGGAGGCGATGGCCGCCGCTGCGGCCAAGGCCCGGCAGGCCGCCGAGGAGGAGGCGCAAGCCGCGCGTGCCCGGCGCGCCGCAGGGGCGAAAGCGCGCACGCGTGCCACGGACAAGGCCGCGGCCGCCGAACAGGCCGCGAAGGAAGCCAGCCAGTCCGTGCGCGAGGTCTTTCGCAAGCTCGCCAGCGCCCTGCACCCGGACCGCGCCGCCGACGAGGTCGAGCGCGCACGCCGCCACGAGCTGATGCAGCGCGTCAACCATGCCTACGACGAGGGCGACCTGCTGACGCTGCTCACCCTGCAACTGGAGACCGAGCAGATCGACGCCGCGCACCTGGCGCGCGTGTCCACGGCGCGTCTGGGCCACTACAACAAGGTGCTGCGCGAGCAGCTCAGGGAACTGGAGCAGGAGCTGGCCGGCATCACGGGGCATTTCGCCGGGTTGACCGGCCAGGCCCCGGCCGTCGTGACTCCCGCCTCGGTGCAGCACGCCCTGAAGCGCGAGCTCGCCGAGCTGAAACGCGCCGTCAAGGCGCTGAAGGCACACCACGCCATGATGCAGGAGCCCGCGCAGCGCAAGCGCTGGCTGCAGCAGTACGCGCGCGATCTGCGCGAGGAGGAGCGACTGGACGGGCTGCTCGATGCCTTCCTGGATGCGCCGGATGCGTTCGTGGACATGGACTTCGATCCGTTCCGGGGGCCGGGGAGCGCGCCGCGGCGGGGCCGCAAGCGCCGGCGCTGATTCCGCGCCGCACACCCATCCCAAGCGCGCCGCGGCAGCATTGCCAGGATCGGCTACCATCCGTCTGCACCATCGCAGGAATCCGCACCGCATGTCCGAACCCCAGACGCTGAGCGCCGGCAAGCCGATCGACCAGGGCGAGCTGCTGGACGCCCTGGCCGCCGACGGCCTGATCGACGCGGCGGACGCGCGCCGGCTGCGCTACGCGCCGCGCACCCGCGAGGGCGTGGCGCGTCACCCGGTGAATTTCGTCGCCGACCAGCAGCTGGTCGCGCCGGCGGACGCCCGGCCGCTGGGTGTCGAGCGCCTGCTCGGCTGGCTGGCGCAGCGCACCGGGCAGGCCGTCTACCACATCGATCCGCTGCGCATCGACGCCGCCGCGGTCACGGCGGTGATGTCCTTCGCCTTCGCCAAGCGCCACCGCATCCTCGCCGTCGAGAGCACGGCCGCGGAGGTCGTGATCGCCGGCGCCGAACCGCTGGTGAGCGCGTGGGAGCCCGACCTCGCGCGCACGCTGAAGCGCCCGATCCGCCGCGTGATCGCCGACCCCGCCGACATCGAGCGCTACGCCGTGGAGTTCTACAGCCTGGCGAAGTCCGTCAGCGGCGCCAGCGGCGCGCGCGGCGTGCAGACCACCGCGGGGCTGGCGAACTTCGAGCAGCTGGTGGAGCTCGGCAAGCTCAAGGACCCCGACGCCAACGACCAGCACATCGTCAGCATCGTCGACTGGCTGCTGCAGTACGCCTTCGACCAGCGCGCCAGCGACATCCACCTCGAGCCGCGCCGCGAGCTCGCCAACGTGCGCTTTCGCATCGACGGCATCCTGCACGGCGTCTACCAGCTGCCCACACCGGTGGCGATGGCCGTGACCAGCCGGCTGAAGATCCTTGGGCGCATGGACCTCGCCGAGAAGCGCCGGCCGCAGGACGGGCGCGTGAAGTCGCGCACCCCCGCGGGCAGCGAGATCGAGCTGCGCCTCTCGACGCTGCCGACCGCTTTCGGCGAGAAACTGGTGATGCGCATCTTCGACCCCGAGGTGCTGGTGCGCAGCTTCGCGGACCTCGGACTGGCCGACGAGGACCACGCGCAGTGGCGCGGCATGGTCGAGCAGCCGCACGGCATCGTGCTGGTGACCGGGCCGACCGGCTCGGGCAAGACCACCACGCTGTACTCGACGCTGAAGCAGCTCGCCACGGCCGAGGTGAACGTCAGCACCATCGAGGACCCGATCGAGATGGTGGAGCCCGCGTTCAACCAGGTGCAGGTGCAGCACGGCATCGGTCTCGATTTCGCCAGCGGCGTGCGCGCCCTGCTGCGCCAGGATCCCGACATCATCATGATCGGCGAGATCCGCGACCGCGAGACCGCCGAGATGGCGGTGCAGGCCGCGCTGACCGGGCACCTCGTGCTCTCGACGCTGCACACCAACGACAGCCCCTCGGCGATCACGCGGCTGCTCGAGCTCGGCATACCCTCCTACCTGATCCGCGCCACCGTGCTCGGCGTGATGGCGCAGCGGCTGCTGCGCATCCTGTGCCCGCACTGCAAGGTGCCGGCCGCGATCGACGAGGACGTCTGGAGTCGCCTGGTCGCGCCGTGGAAAGCGAAGCCGCCGGCCACGGTCTACGCGGCGAACGGCTGTCTCGAATGCCGCAATACCGGATTCTCGGGTCGGCAGGGCATCTACGAGATCCTGCGCGTCGACACCGCGGTGCAGCGCGCGGTGCGCGAGGGCTGCGACAGCGACGAGTTGCGCCTGATCGGCATGCGCGCCGGCATGAAGACGCTGCGCCTGGCGGGCGCGCGCAAGATCGCCGCCGGGCTCACGACACTCGAGGAGGTTCTGCGCGTGGCGCCGATGGACAACAGCAGGGACGGTGCATGAACACATTGCCGCTGGAGCACGTGCCCTTGCCCTTGCATGCGGCGCTGGAGCGCGACTGGCAGG
>JAKJFB010000262.1:4426-4708 GCA_022705125.1 Pseudomonadota bacterium | reverse complement strand
CCGCTGTACAAGTTGCTGCGCCGCGCGGGCAACGCCGGCGTGACGCAGGCGATCGTCGGCGATCCGGGCCGCCCGCCGTTCTGGAGCCTCGCGCAGCGCGTGGAACAGAAACTCGGCGGCGAGGTGTTCGCGCACGCCAGCGGCCGGCGCGGCAGTGCACCGAAGCAGCTGCTGATCACCGATTTCGCGAAGTTGCGTCGCTGAACCGGCCGTGAGCGCGCACGCAGCGGGCCTGCCGCGCTGGGAGCATTACCCGCACGAGGCCGACATCGGCGTGCGCGG
>JAKJFB010000262.1:0-4348 GCA_022705125.1 Pseudomonadota bacterium | reverse complement strand
CCGCGCTCGCGCTGACCGCCGTGGTCACGGACCCGGCCGGCGTGAGCCCGGGCGAAGCGCTCGCGATCGGCTGCGAGGCGCCCGACGACGAGCTGCTGCTGCTCGACTGGCTCGACGCACTGGTTTTCGCTATGGCCACGCGCGGCGTGGTGTTCGCGCGCTTTCGCGTGACGATCACCGGGCACCGGCTCACGGCCACCGCCTGGGGTGAACGGGTGGACCGCACGCGCCACCAGCCGGCGGTCGAGATCAAGGGCGCGACCTGCACCACGCTGCGCGTGGCACTGGAGGACGGCCGGTGGATCGCACAGACCGTGGTCGACGTATGAAAGGCCTGCCGGCGTGAACGACCCGGCGGAGATGTCCCGATGGACCTGAATCTGCTGCAACGGCGAGGCGAATTCGCCTGGGAAATCCCCCGCCACGGCGCGATGCGGGTGCCGGGCGTGCTCTACGCGAGCGAACCACTCGTGCTCGATATGGATCGCAAGGTCTACGAGCAGGTGGTGAACGTCGCGACACTGCCGGGAATCGTGCAGGCCGCCTATGCCATGCCGGACGCGCACTGGGGCTACGGCTTTCCGATCGGCGGTGTCGCGGCCTTCGATGCCGACGCCGGCGGCGTGGTGTCCGCAGGCGGTGTGGGCTTCGACATCTCCTGCGGCGTGCGCTGCCTGCACACCGGCCTCGACTTCGACACCCTCATGACACAGCAGCGCGCACTCGCCGACGTGCTCGCCTGCAAGGTGCCGGCAGGTCTCGGCAGCACGGGAGCGATCCGCCTCGGCGCCAGGGAGATGGACGACATGCTCGCCGGCGGCGCACGCTGGGCAGTGGAACAGGGCTGGGGCGAGGACGCCGACCTCGAACGCATCGAGGAGCAGGGCCAGATGCGCGACGCGCGGCCCGGCTGCGTCTCGGCACATGCGCGCGAGCGCCAGCGCGACGAGATGGGCACACTCGGCTCGGGCAACCACTACCTCGAGGTGCAGCGCGTGGCGCAACTCTTCTTTGCCGAGGCCGCCGCGGTATTCGGCCTGCGCGAGAACGACGTGGTGCTCAGCATCCACTGCGGCTCGCGCGGCCTCGGCCACCAGATCGGCACCGAGTTCCTGCGCGAAATGGCGATCGCCGCGCCGGGCTTCGGCATCACGCTGCCCGACCGCGAGCTCGCGTGCGCGCCGATCGACTCGCCCCTTGGCCAGGAGTATCTCGGCGCAATGCGCGCGGCGATCAACTGCGCGCTGGCCAATCGCCAGATCATCACGCACCTCGCGCGCGAAGCCTTCGCGCAGGTGCTGCCCCGGGCATCGCTTCGCCTGCTCTACGACGTGTCGCACAACACCTGCAAGCTCGAGCAACACACGGTCGATGGCAGGCCGCGCCGGCTCTGGGTGCACCGCAAGGGCGCGACGCGCGCCTACGGTCCCGGGCACCCGGACATTCCACCGGCGCTGCGCGCGATCGGGCAACCGGTGCTGATCGGCGGCTCGATGGGCACCAGCTCCTACGTGCTGGCCGGCACCCGCGAGGGCGAAGCGTGCTCCTTCAGCTCCGCCTGCCACGGCGCCGGGCGCGCGATGAGCCGCCACCAGGCAACGCGGCAGTGGCAGGGCCGCGCGGTGATCGACCAGCTCGCCGCGCGCGGCATCCTGATCCGCAGCCCCTCGGCGCGCGGCGTGGCGGAAGAAGCTCCCGGTGCCTACAAGGACGTCGGCGCGGTGGTCGACGCGGCCGAGGCCGCGGGGCTGGCGCGCAAGGTCGCGCGGCTCGAACCGCTGGTGTGCATCAAGGGCTGAAGAGCGCCCGGAAAGCCGACATCGCGAAAATGCCCGGGCAGACCGCCGGGAAGCCCGCGCACGACATCACGCTCGCGGCGCTGGCGCTCGATCGCCCAAGCGCAGTACAGGCCCCGTCAGGGCTTGTCCTGTCGCTCCGGCGCGGATTGCGGTGCCGTTACCGGCCAGAAGTGGAATGTCGAAAACGTCGCCGCGGAACAGGCACCCGACTTGCGTTGCTGCCGCTGACCCTTGCCGCTGTCACTCGGAGCCTTTTCCGGTTTTCCCTGCTTACTGTTCGCGCTGCCTGCATCCATCCCCATACCCCTTCTTTTACTACGGTTTCATGATCGCCTGATCCGTTGCAGCAATCGTTGTGCTGGATCGACCATGGGCGGCCTTGAGTATCGAAGCTGAGCGGATTCGCGCGAGGCCGATTGCCGGGACTGTGCGCCGGATCACGCAATCGCCGGACAAATGCCGCCCCCGGAGCAGGCGGCGCGCGGCGGCGGGTGCACGCAGGGGCGCGCATGGCCCGCTAGCGTCGGGATGCCCCCGGCACCCGCCCTCGCGGGGCTTGAGCCGGCGCCCCGACTGAGGCACCGTGAGCACGCGCCGGCGTCACAACGCACTGTCTCCTCATCACCGCGAGAATGGGCCCCGCATGCAAATGATCTTCGCCGCTGCCGCTTTCGTCGCCACCCTGATCGGATGCGCAGGGGCAGTAACGGGGCAACTGCCCCTCGACTACCCCGACACCCCGCGCGGCGACGTCGTCGAGCACTACCACGGCACGCGCATCGCCGATCCCTACCGCTGGATGGAAGACCTCGATGCCCCGGCGGTGGCCGACTGGGTCGGCGCGCAGAACGCCGTGACCACGTCCTATCTCGCCGCGCTGCCGCTGCGGGCCCATTTCCGCGAGCGCCTCACGGCACTGTGGGACTACGCGCGCACGGGTATCCCGCAGCTCGAAGGCGGCCGGCTGTTCTACTCGCGCAACAGCGGGCTGCAACGCCAGGCGCCCGTGTACATGCGCGCCGGGCTCGACGCCAAGCCCGAACTCGTGCTCGATCCCAACCTGATCTCCGCCGACGGCTCGGTCTCGCTGGCGCAGTACACGCCCTCGCCCGATGCGAAGCTGCTCGCCTACGCGCTGGCCGAGGGCGGCGCCGACTGGCGCACGATCCGCCTGCGCGATATCGCCTCGGGCCGGGATCTTGCCGACGAGGTGCGCTGGATGCGCTTCTCGGGCATCGCGTGGACCCGCGACGGCAAGGGATTCTTCTATTCGCGCTATCCCGAACCTCCCGCGAACAAGGTGCTGGAAGCGCCACTGTCGGGGCACGCGTTGTACTACCACCGCATCGGCACGCAGCAGGCCGATGACGTGCTGGTCTACCAACGCCCCGACCTCGCGGGGTGGGTGCTCGGTGGCAGCGTCACCGAGGACGGCCGCTACCTGCTGATCACGCTGGCCAAGGGCGCGGGCAACAACAACCGGCTGCATTACGCGGACCTCGCCGATCCGCTGGCGCCGCGCCTCGACGCGCCGGTGCGCGCGCTCGTCGAGAGCGACGACGCCGAGTACGCGCCGATCGGCAACGTGGGCGCGCAAATCTACCTGCGCACCGACAGGGACGCGCCGAATCGCAAGATCGTGGCCGTGGACACGCGCGCACCCGATCCGGCGAACTGGCGGACCGTCGTGCCCGAACAGGCTCATGCACTGGAAAACGTGGCACTCGTCGGCGGGCGCCTCGCCGCGCAATACCTGGTGGACGTGAGCAGCCGTCTGCGCCTGTTCGCGCTCGACGGTACGCCGCAGCAAGAGATCGATCTGCCCGGGGTGGGAAGCGTGTTCGGGCTGAGCGGACGGCAGGATGCGCGCGATGTCTGGTACGCCTTCAGCTCGCCGCTGATGCCTACCACGGTCTTTCGCTACGATCCTGCAACCCATCGCAGCACCGCCTTCGAGCCGCCCGAGGCGCCGATGGATGCCAGCCGCTACGAGACCACCGCGGGCTTCGCCACCTCGCGCGACGGCACCCGCGTGCCCTTCTTCATGACCGCGAGGAAGGGCTTGCGCCGCAACGGCGCCAACCCCGTGATGCTCTACGGCTACGGCGGCTTCTCGGTGAGCACCCTGCCTGCCTACCGCGCCGACGTCCCGGCTTGGCTGGAACTGGGCGGCGTCTGGGTGACGGCGAACCTGCGCGGCGGCGGCGAGTACGGCGAGGAGTGGCACCGCGCCGGCATGCTCGGCAACAAGCAACGCGTGTTCGATGATTTCGTCGCGGTCGCGCAACACCTGGTGAGCGAGAACATCACGTCCCCGGCGCGACTGGGGATGATGGGCGGCTCCAACGGCGGCCTGCTGGTTGCGGCCGTCGCCAACCAGCGACCCGATCTCTTCGCCGCCGCGCTGCCCGCGGTGGGCGTGTTCGACATGCTGCGCTACGACCGCTTCACCGGCGGCAAGCTCTGGGTCGAGGAGTACGGCTCGGCCGGCGACGCGGCGCAGTTCCCGTTCCTGCTCGCCTACTCGCCGCTGCACAACCTGAAACCCG
>JAKJFB010000261.1 GCA_022705125.1 Pseudomonadota bacterium | reverse complement strand
CTCGATCCGCTGCAGCGCCAGGCTTTGCGCATCGGGCGCCATCATCGGTTCCGGCCGTGCCGCGGCCAGCGCCGCATAGAGTTGTTCGAGCCGGGCCTGCACTTCCGCGGCCTTCTTGTCGCGCTCCACCTGGCGTGCGACCACGGCCTTCTGCCGCGCTTCGAGCTGTTTCACCTGCGCTTCGAGCTGCAGCAACTCGGCCACCGGCTCCACCAGCTCGCGCTCGTCGAGCAGGTTCATCACCTTCTTCGCCAGTTCGTCATACAACTCGGGTTGCGACAGCTTCAGCCCGCGGCAGACGGTCTGCCAGGCCAGGGCCACCTGCTGCGCCCCGGTCTTCCCGCTGGGCGCGGGCGTGGCCGCGGGCTGCTCGGTCAGGTTCAGGATGGCCTGTTCCATGCGCGCCCGCAGCGGGTTGGTGTCGAAATCCGGCAAGGCGGTGCGCAATGCGATGCGCGCCTCCAGCATCAGTGCCCGCAGATCGTTGATGTGTGTCATCGCGCCCACCGGGATCACGCCGCCTTGGGAGTGCCCCGCATCATGCCGAACAGTTTCACCAAGCCCAAGACCAGCGCACCCACCACGATGCCGATCACGAGATCGGCCAGCATCGAGACCAGGCCCCCCAGCCAACCCCGCGGTGACACGGCCTCGATGGCGTGGTGCACCGCCTCGACATTGTGCGTCAGGATGCCGCCGCCCACGAGGAACATGGCGGCAGTGCCCGCCACGGAGAGGAACTTCATCAGCCAGGGCGCAAACCCGAGGATGGCCGAGCCGAGCCGTCGCTTGAATCCGGCACCACGGCTGAGGGCGAGGCCGGCGTCGTCCAGCTTCACGATGCCGGCCACGAGGCCGTACACGCCGACGGTCATGATCAGCGAGATGCCGATCAGCACGCCCACCTGGGTGGCGAAGGACTTGGCCGCCACGGTGCCAAGCGAGATCACGATGATCTCGGCCGAGAGGATGAAGTCGGTGCGGATCGCGCCCTTGATCTTGTCCTTCTCCAGCGCGACCAGGTCGACGCTGGGGTCGACCAGGGCCTGGGTCAGTTCGGCGTGGTGGGCCTCGTCCTCGGCCTTGCTGTGCAGGAACTTGTGCGCCAGTTTCTCCACGCCCTCGAAACAGAGGAAGGCGCCGCCGATCATCATCAGCGGGATCACCGCCCAGGGCGCGAAGTAACTCAGTGCCAGCGCCGCCGGCACCAGGATGGCCTTGTTCACCATCGAGCCCCTGGCCACCGCCCAGACCACCGGCAGCTCGCGTTCCGGATCGACCCCGGCCACCTGCTGCGCATTGAGCGCGAGGTCGTCGCCAAGCACCCCGGCGGTCTTCTTGGTGGCGACCTTGGTCATCACCGAGACGTCGTCCAGGATGGTGGCGATGTCGTCGAGCAGGGCAAGCAGGCTGGAGGCCACGGGTGGGTCTCGTCGGGAGTCAGGCCGGATTGTAAGCGCAGGCGAGGGACGCGTCCGAGCGGGAACTCGGGCCGGACCGCGTACCATCGCGATTCTCCCCCGTGCTTCCCGACCCCGACCCGTGAAATTCCAAGGCACCGAACGCTACGTCGCCACCGACGAACTCATGCTCGCCGTCAATGCCGCGATCACCCTGCAGCGGCCGCTGCTGATCAAGGGTGAGCCGGGCACCGGCAAGACCCTGCTGGCCGAGGAGATGGCGCGCGCTCTCGACCTGCCGCTCTACACCTGGCACGTGAAGTCCACCACCAAGGCACACCAGGGCCTTTACGAGTACGACGCGGTCAGCCGCCTGCGCGATTCGCAGCTGGGTGATCCCCGGGTGCAGGACGTGCGCCACTACATCCGGCGCGGCAAGCTTTGGGAGGCCTTCGACAGCGAGCGCCGCGCGGTGCTGCTGATCGACGAGATCGACAAGGCCGACCTGGAATTCCCCAACGACCTGCTGCACGAACTCGACCGCATGGAGTTCCATGTGTACGAGACCGGCGAAACCGTGCGCGCACGGCAGCGTCCCATCATCGTGATCAGCTCCAACAACGAGAAGGAGCTACCCGATGCCTTCCTGCGCCGCTGCTTCTTCCACTACATCGCGTTCCCGGACCGCGCCACGCTGGAGCAGATCGTCGCGGTGCATTACCCGGGCATCGGCAAGGAACTCGTCAACCGCGCGCTGGAGCTGTTCTTCCAGTTGCGCGAGGTGCCGGGCCTGAAGAAGAAGCCCAGCACCTCGGAGCTGATCGACTGGCTCAAGCTGCTGCTGGCGGACCAGATTCCGGCCAGTGCGCTGCTGGAACGCGATCCGGCCAAGGCCATCCCGCCGCTGTACGGCGCACTGGTCAAGAACGAACAGGACGTACAGTTGCTGGAGCGCCTCGCCTTCATGCATCGCAGGCAGGCGGCGGGACGCTAGGCCCGGCGCCATGCTGCTTGGCCTGTTCGAATCGCTGCGCGCGGAGAAGGTGCCGGTCACGCTGCGCGAATGGCTCGATCTCATGGGCGCGCTCGATGCCGACCTCGCCTTCGCCGACCTCGATGCGTTCTACCACCTCGCCCGCACCGTGCTTTCGGCCAATACGCGCGCGGCATCGCGCGCACCGACATCGATATCGCCGCGCAGATTCCGGAGGACTGGCTGCGGCAGACGTTCCAGCGCCTGCTGAGCGACGAGGAACGCTCCAAGCTCGATGCGCTCTCGCTCGAACAGCTGATGGAGGAATTCCGCAAGCGGCTGGAGGAACAGAAGGATCGGCATTTCGGCGGCAATCGCTGGATCGGCACCGGCGGCAGCAGTCCGTTCGGTGCTGGGGGTTTCAATCCGGCGGGAATGCGGGTCGGGGCGAAGGGAGGAGGTCGCTCGGCCGTGAAGGTCTGGGAACAGCGTGCCTATCGCAACCTTGATGGCGATGCCGAACTCTCGCCGCGCAACCTCAAGCTGGCCTTGCGCCGCCTGCGGCGCTTTGCGCGCGAGGGCGCCGCCGAGGAGCTGGACCTCGACGCCACCATCGACGCCACCGCACGCGAAGCCATGCTCGACGTGCGCTTCCGGCCCGAACGCCACAATGCCGTCAAGGTGTTGCTGTTCCTCGATATCGGCGGCTCGATGGACGACCACGTGCTCGCGGCCGAAGCCCTGTTCGGCGCGGCCAAGAGCGAGTTCAAGCGACTCGATCATTACTACTTCCACAACTTCCTCTACGACCACGTGTGGAAGGACAACCGCCGCCGCGACAGGGAGCGCACGCCTACCGTGGAACTGATCCGACGCTACAACCCCGATCACAAGGTGGTGTTCGTGGGTGATGCGGCGATGGGTCCGTACGAGATCACCCACGCCGGCGGCAGCGTCGAGTACTGGAACGAGGAAGCCGGGCAGGTCTGGTTCCAGCGCATGAAGGATCGTTTCCGCAAGCTGTGCTGGATCAACCCGAATCCACCCGAGCGCTGGAAATACATGATGTCGACCGAGATGATCCGCGAGCTGGTGGAAGACCGGATGTATCCACTCACCCCCGAAGGCCTGGATCAGGCGATGCGCTGGCTGGCGAAATAGGAGGAAGCATGAACCTGAGGCACCACTGCCAGCTGATGGCGCGCTACCACCGCTGGGGTTTCGAGCGCCTCTACGCCGAGATCGACACGCTGGACGAGCACGAGTATCGGCGCGATGCGGGCCTGTACTTCGGGTCTGTCCACGGCACCCTCAACCACCTGCTCCTGGTCGACCATCTCTGGCACGGCCGCCTGGTGCAGCAACCGTTCGCGACGGGATCGTTGCGTGACATCATCGACGACGACCGCGCCGAGTTGCGCGAGCGCCTGCTTGCACGCAGCGCGGTCTGGACCGACTACCTCGCCGCGCTCGACGACGCCGACCTCGCGGGCATCGCGCACTTCCACAAGATCGACGGCAGCGCCGCCAGCCTGCCGCGCGCCAGTTGCGTGCTGCACGTGTTCAACCACGGCACCCATCATCGCGGCCAGATCTCGGCCGTGCTGACCCAATTCGGTGCCGCCGCCCCCGAAATGGACCTGCCTTACTTTCTGTACGGCCTCGACCCGGCCGAACTCGCGGCATGAAGACGCTGGGGCTGATCGGCGGCATGAGCTGGGAATCGACCCTGTCCTACTACCGCCTGATCAACGAGGCCGTGCGGCAACGGCGCGGTGGCCTGCACTCGGCGCGCCTGGTGCTGTACAGCGTGGATTTCCACGAGATCGAGGTGCTGCAGCGCGAGGGCCGCTGGGACGAAGCCGGCGCGGTGCTGGCGCAGGCGGCGCGCGCCCTCGATGCAGCCGGCGCCGAACTGCTGGTGCTCTGCACCAACACCATGCACAAGGTCGCATCCGCGATCGAGGCCGCCACTCCGCGCCCCTTGCTGCATATTGCCGATCCCACCGCCGAGGCCATCCGCCACGCCGGGCTGCAGCGCGTGGGCCTGCTCGGTACCCGCTTCACCATGGAGCAGGATTTCTACCGGCAGCGCCTCGAACGGCGCCACGGTATCGACGTGCTGGTGCCCGATGCCTCCGACCGGGACGAGGTGCACCGCATCATCTACGAGGAGCTGTGCCGGGACATCGTCACCGCGGCCAGCGCCGAGATCTTCGCCGGTGTGGCGGCGCGGCTGGCGTCGCAGGGCGCCGACTGCGTCATCCTCGGCTGCACCGAGGTCGGGATGCTGCTTCACGCCGACAACGTTCCGCTGCCGGTGTTCGACACGACCCGGATCCATTGCGA
>JAKJFB010000260.1 GCA_022705125.1 Pseudomonadota bacterium | reverse complement strand
TTCCGCCTGGAGCGTGCTGACGAACACCCGCAGGCGCGCCGCGAGCGACCCGGTGGCCACATCAGTCTGTCGGGCCTCAGGCGCAGCGGTCGGCCTCACCCGTTGCGTCAGCGCCTTGAGCCGGCCGAGCATGCCGTCGGTCGAGCGCAGCGCGTCATGCAATTCACGCTGCGCCATCGCCTCGACGAAGCAGGCCACGACCTGCGTCTCGTCCTCCCCGCCGGCCAGGACGAACTCCAGCCAGTCGAGCACCGCCGTACCGACACCGACCCTGCGCAGCGCCGCATACGTACGAGGCCATTCGGCCTGATGATGACTGCGCAGCCAGTGCGCCAGGCCCAGCGGTGTGAGGCCGCTGTAATGGGGCTCGGCAGACCAGTAACGCGGATCGTCGCGCGGCGGCTCATCCGCTTCTCTGCCAACAGTGCGCCGCAGGAAGGCGGGGATGTCGTAAGTGGAGGCCTGTGTTCGCCTTTCGCTGCGCAGCACGCGCGCACCCGAGCGCATCACGGCCGGCGCATCGAGCGCGTTCATGTCGAACGACCCGAAGCCCGCCGCTGCCGGCGCGCCATACGCGGTGGGCGCGTCATTCACCGTGAGCGGCGCCATGTTGGGCTCGACGCAGAAGTCCAGAGACCCAAGCCCACCGTAGCCTGCAGGCAGCATCGAGGGGACCTTCACGAGATCGGGCATGTCCTCGGGCTTGTCGGCTTCGGCACGCGCCTCGACCAGCAGGAAGTGCGTCAGCGAACTGACGAGTTGATACGCGACGGCCAGTTCGAGCGCCTGACGCAAATGGACGCCCTCGGCGGCGACTGCGGCCCGTCGGCGGCGAGCAGGCTCTCGATCTGCGCAGCCACCGCCATGCGGCCCAGCACGGCATGCGGCTCGACGGCGCTCAGGGATGCCTCACCCAGCGCTACGGGTGCGTCCTCCTGCGCCATCCGGCCGACCAGGCGCACCGGCTGATCCGGCACCCACCCATGCGGCACCTGCGCAAAGCGCGCCCACACCGTGACCGCATCACCATCGAAGACCGAGCCGGGCAGCGGGCTCATCCACACCGGCTTGGCACCCGTTGGCCACACCAGCTGCAGGGCGTCCATGCGTTGCGAGCGCAGGCGCGCGAACATGCGCAGCACCGCCGGCTCCACGGCCTCGCCGGGCGCGACGAAGTCGCAGGCGCCGCCCGTCTCGTCAGCCAGCCGCCGCAGCACACCCTCGGCCGGCGCGCTGCCAATGCCGACCACGAAGATCCGATTCCCCAGCGCTCGCGCCCGTTTCACCGTGCGATCGATGGCGTGGATCTGGCCGTCGGTGATCAACAGTAGATCGACCGCTGCGGCCCCCTCCTCCGTCCCAGGGCTCGGCTCGGCATCTCCGGCCAGGGCCAGCGTGGATGCCAGCGCGTTCTCCATCTCGGTGCCACCGAGATCGGCCTGCAGTTGCATCGCCCAGCGCTGTCCCGCCAGGCGGGTGGCCGCGCTGGTGCGCCACAAGGCACGCGAGCGATGCTCGACCGTGCTGCCAAAGCGCGACAGCGAGAAGCGCTCGCCCTCGCGCAGGCCGGCGATGATGGCCTGCAACGCACGGCGCGCAGCGGCAATGCTGTCGCCCTGCATCGAGCCGGAGCAATCCACCAGGATCTTGACCGCGAGCGGATGGGCCGCTGCCGGCACACGCGGGCAGAAGCTCGCCAGCACATTCACCGCGCCCACATCGAGGGTGTCGTGCGCGCACAGCGCAAGCGAATCCTGCGCGACCTCGTCGAGCACCAGGATGAAGTCCCGATCGAGTGCCCCGCCGCGACCGAGCGATACGAGCATCGCCGCCGTCTCCCCCTCTCCTTCGAGCCGCATCGACAACGGATGACTCGGCGAGCCGATGCGCGCCCGCGCGAGCTCGCCTTCGATGCGCAAGGTGAGCTCGAACGAATGGACGGCCATCAGGTCGTGCTCGACCAGCTGATGTGGCTTCAGGCCGGCATCGGCCACCGGGTCGCCGTAGCGCGGGGCGATCACCGTGGGCACCACCAGACGCAGGCCATGCTGCTCGAACTGCAGCACCTGGGCATAACGCAGCCGCACCACACAGGTCTCACCCGGTGCGAGGTTGCCCAGGTTCAGCGTGTAGCTGCCATCGACGTTCTGCTCGAGCAGGATGGCGGTGTTGCCCTCGGCCAGCGCGTCCTCGTAGCCCTGCTCGGCCTGCTTCTTCTCGATGACCGCTCCGGACAGGCAGCGCTCGCCGATCCGCACCTCCACCCCGAGCAGCACCGCCGCCCAAGGCAGCGGGAAGCTGTAGACGAGCTCGACATGGCGCTCGAAGGGGTTGGCAAAGCGCTGCTCGAGATCCGCTTCGAAGAGCGTGCCGCGCAAGGTGCCGGCGAAGCGCACGCCCTGCAGCGTCAGTGCCTCACCCGCCCTCGTCTCGAGTCGTGCCGATTGTTGCTGCATCATGGTTCTCCCACCTGTCGGTCGTTCTTGTGCGTGTTGTTCGCGGCAGCGCCCTGCGACGCCGCCCCGCCTTGCCCCTGCACCGCCTCGAAGGCGGCCATCACGCCCTGGATGAACTGGCGCACCGCCTCGGGACTCAGGCCCGCGCGCTGCGGATCGATCACCACCTCGACCCCCTCGGCCACCGTCAGATGGCTGCACACCGACACGCTGCCGATGGCGCGCGCACGCGGCGGCACCGGCGGCGGCGCACCATGGAGCAGCTCGCGGATGCGCTCGAGCGAGACACCGGCAGCGGTCCATTTGCGGATCTGCAGCAGCTGCTCGAGATGCCGCGTGCCGTAGCGGGCCGCCCGGGTCTCGCCCTCGGGTCGGTCGACCAGGCCGATCTGCACGTAGTAGCGCACCGTGCGGGGCGGCAGGTCCGCGAGCACGGCCAGCTCGGCCAGCGGATAGCTTGGGGAGGCTTCGGTGTTCATGGCGGCAATTAAGCCACCATTATTCATACAGCGCAACTGTCGTTTAATATTGACAGTGGACTGATAGCATCGGGGTGTCTTGTCACCGCGTCTTGCCGAACCACCATGCCTACTCCACCCCGCGCCACTCCGCCCGCAGACAGCAAGGGAACGCGCGCCGCGCTGATCTTCGCGCTGACTGCCGAGCGCCTGTCGATCTACTACGAGCATGGCCAGTGGCTGACCGAAGCGCAGGGCGCGAGCTTCATCGCCGACTGGCTGCGCCGCAGCGAGCGCACGCTGCCGCTGGCCGACCGCCGCCAGCTCTCCGCGCTCAGCGACGTGCTGGCGCGCCAGATCGCCGGCTCGCTGTCACGGGAGGCCGGGCTCTATACGGCTCACGAGATGATGGAGGCGCTTGATCCGAACTACGACTCGGACCTGGCGCGCTCGATGATGGACGAGTGCGCACGCCTGCTGGACACCAACTGATACGGGACGTTAACTGATACTCGACGGGACAAGCCGATCAGTCGCTCACCCTTCCGCGCCGGGCCTTGATCGACGCCCGCCGCGCCTTGCCCTCCAGCCTGCGTATGAAGAGCTGAAACCGTCTTCAGCCAAGCTGTGGCGATCGTACGTGCTCGGCGAGCCCAGCCTGCTCAACCGCTCATCTGCGGGGCAACCTGGTAGCCTATTGCCATGCACCAGCACCACATTCCCCTACCCCGCCCCACTGCGCACTGAGGCGGTCGCTAATGTCCCGCACCATCCGCTATTACGACATCGAGGCCACCCGATTTGCCGAGGACACGTTGGGCGTGGACATGTCCGAGCTGCACGACCGTTTTCTCGCGCACGTCCCCGCAGGTGGGCTGATCCTCGATGCCGGCTGCGGCGCGGGACGCGACATCAAGGCCTTCATGCAAGCCGGCTTCCGGGTACGCGCCTTCGACGCCTCCGTCGAACTCGTACACATTGCGAAAGCACACTCCGGCCAGGCGGTCGAGTTACGCCGCTTCGACGACGTCGAGGAACGCTGTTGCTACGACGGCATCTGGGCCTGCGCCAGCCTGCTCCATGTCCCGGAGGCC
Source organism: Pseudomonadota bacterium (assembly GCA_022705125.1). The sequence goes on along the minus strand of JAKJFB010000260.1, from coordinate 723 downwards.
GACTTGCCCGCCACCCTCGCCCGCTTGTGGGCAAGCCTCAAACCGGGCGGAGTCTTCTATCTCAGCTTCAAGCACGGCGAATGTGAACGCCGCGCCGGGGAGCGCGACTTCACCGATGCAACCGAGGCACGGCTCAGCGAGTGGGTAGCAGGGCTGGCCGAATTGGAATCGGTGGAATGCTGGATCACGCGGGATCAACGACCAGAGCGCAGCGAGGAATGGCTCAATGGTCTACTACGTCGAAAGACCCTCTCGACGCACCGCCTCTTCACTGGAGAGCCGCAGCACCCACTGCTATCGCAGCTCTGCCGCTCGATCGCCACTGCGGACGAGATCGACCTCGCCGTGTCTTTCGTGCAGGCGAGTGGACTGCGCCTGCTACTCCCGGACCTTTATGACGCGCTGGCCCGCTCGGCAGACGAATCGCGCCTACCGGTACGAGTCCGTATCCTAACCAGCGACTATCTCGATATCACCGACCCGAGTGCACTACGGCTACTGGGGCTGTTGCAGGCGCAAGGCGCACGAGTGCGGATCTTCGAGGCCGGCAGTCGCAGCTTTCATCTCAAGGCCTACCTATTTACCCACTTCCCCAGCCCAAGCGCGCTCCACGGAAGCGTCTTCATCGGCTCGAGCAACATCAGCCGGCCAGCGCTCACCGACGGGCTGGAATGGAACTACCGCATCGAATACCCAGGTGACGACGGCTTCCTCGAAGCACGC
>JAKJFB010000025.1:300-16636 GCA_022705125.1 Pseudomonadota bacterium | reverse complement strand
CGTCCATGCCCTCGAAGGCCAGCACCAGGGAGCGCTCGCGCATGCGCTTGTGGCGCGTCAGCAGGTTCAGCCGGCCCTGCGCGCGCTCGAGCTCCCGGTCGTAGTTCTTCGCGGCGATCCTGCGCGAGTAATCGAGCGAGTTCAGCAGATCGCGGCCGTCTATGGCCGGCACCGGAGGCGGTGCCGAGGGCGCTATCACCGGTGCCGGTCCGTCGAGCCGGCGCGTGAGCGCATCGAGCACCGCGCGGCCTGCCGTGAGCGCGCGATAGCGTTCGTCGGAACCCTCGATCACCTGCCACGGCGCCTCGCCCGTGCCGGTCTCGCGCAGGGTCTCCGCGATGACCTTCACGTAACGCTCGTACCTGTCGTGGCGCTTCCACTCCTCGGGCGTGACCCGCCAGGCCGTGAGCGGATCCTCGGCCAGCTCGCGCAGCTTCTTCTTCTGCGCGGACTTCGACAGGTGGAACCAGAGCTTCAGCACCAGCGCGCCCTCGGCCACCAGCATGCGCTCGAAGTGGCGGATGGTCTCCAGCCGGCGCTCGAAGGCGGTGCGCTTCATCATGCCTTCGGCCCGGCGCACGAGCGGATCGGTGTACCACGAGCCGAAGAAGACCCCGATCTTGCCGCGTGGCGGCAGCACCTGCCAGAAACGCCACATCTCCGGACGCCCGCCCTCCCAGGCGCTTCCGGACAGCCCGAAAGCCTCGGTGCGGATATGGCGCGGATCCATCCATTCGTTCAGCAGGTTCACCGTCTCGCCCTTGCCCGCGCCGTCCAGGCCGCCGATAAGGATCAGCAGTGGAAACTCGGGCTTGTCGAGCAGCCGGTATTGCGCCTCCAGGAGCGCCTGGCGCAGCGCCGGCTCCTCGCGGCGGTAGCGCGCCTTGCTGATGCGATGACCTATTTCAGCCGCTTCAAACACGCGCACCTCCACGGCTGAACAGCACCAGCGCGGCAGCGGCGCTGCCGAGCTCGAAACAGATCGCCCCCACGGTGTAGCCGGACCACTCGCTCTCGAGCAACGCCGCGAGCAGGCGCGCCAGCCCGATGCCCGCGCAGAGCACGCCGTAGACAAGCAGCACCTGGCGCGTCATCGCCGCGCGCAACGCACCGCCGAGCAGCAGCACCCCCACGGCCATCTGCAGTCCGCCATAAGTGGCGCGCAGGTCGACGCTGCCGCTCGCGCGCGAGGCGGATATTCCGGCCACATCGCGCAACATCCCCGGATCGGCGAAGCACCACGCCCCGTAGCCCGCCCACATCAGGCCCAGCAGCCCGAGCATCACCCGAATCACCATGACACCGGTCTCCTCGCCACCGCCTGTTGCCCCAGCCACTGCGGATACTGACCTGCTTTGCATTTAAGCACGGCGCTGCGCGCGGGGGCTATCGCGGCGCCTGCGGCGTCACGCGCCCGCTCCCGCGTCGCATTTAGACCCCGGGGGCTTTCGCCCGGGCGCGATCGCCCCTAAGCTTGCCCCGCAGCGCGTTCGAGCGCGCGCGACCATCACGACCATAACAGCGCCTCGCTCACAGGACCCCTCTCATGAGCCCGAACCCAGGCAGTCGCCGCACGCGCATCCGCGCCGCCTGCACCCTGCTGGGCGCGCTGGCGGCTGGCGCGCCGCCGCTGCTGGCCGGGGAGTGGCAGCTCGACACCCTGGTTCCCGGTTCGCCGTTTCGCAGCCTCCACGGCCTGGCCTTCGGGCCCGACGCCAGGATCTACGCCGGCAGCGTGGTGGGACAGTCAATTCACCGCGTCGATCCGGACACGGGCGCGAGCGAGATCTTCATTGCTCCCCCCGCCGGACTGGCTGACGACATCGAATTCGCGCCCGACGGCACCATGTACTGGACCGGTTTCACGCACGGGACCATGAACGCGCTCAGCCCGGGCGGCGAGCCGCGCGTGATCGCCTCCGGCCTGCCGGGACTCAATTCGCTGGCGCTGGACGCGCGCGGGCGCCTGTTCGGCACGCAGGTGTTCCTGGGCGATGCGCTGTGGGAATTCGATCCGGCGGGCAGCCGCGAACCGCGTCTGGTAAAGAAAGACCTTGGCGGACTGAACGGCTTCGATTTCGGCCCCGACGGCCGCCTGTGCGGCCCGCTGTGGTTCCGCAAGCAGGTGGTCTGCCTCGACGTCGACAGCGGCGCCATGGAGGTCGTGGCCGAAGGCCTCGTGCAACCCGCGGCCGCGAATTTCAATTCACGCGGCGAGCTGTTCGCGATCGACAACGAAACCGGCGAGATCTTCCGCATCGACATCGCCGCGCACCGGCGCGAGCGCGTGGCGCAGGCACCGACGAATCTCGACAACCTCGCTTTCGATGCCGCGGACCGCCTCTACGTCACCAACATGTCCGACAACGCGATCTACGCGGTCGACCCCGCCGGCGGTGACGTGCGCCGGGTGACGGGCGGCGCACTCAGCCTGCCCGGCGGCATCGCGGCGGCGGACGGCACGCTCTACGTCGCCGATGCCTTCACGCTGCGCGCCGTGGACCTCGCCGGCGGCGCGGTGCGCGACATCAGCCGCTCGCTGGCGCAAACCGGCTACCCGAGCGCCGTTGCCGCCGCCAACGGGCGGATCGCGACCGCCAGCCACGAGGCCGGCGGCGTGCAGCTGCGCGATGCCGCCACGCTGAAAATACTCGCGCAGTGGACCGGGCTGGCCCAGCCGTCGGCGCTCGCGCTGCTCGACGCCGACCGGCTCGCGGTGACCGAGGCCGGCGGGGGCGGGCGCCTGCTCGTGCTCGACCGGCACGACAGCGCAGCACGGCACGTGGTAGCAGAAGGACTGCAGCAGCCCATGGGCCTGCTGCGCTCCGCGGAGGGCTATATCGTGAGCGAAAGCGCCGCGGGACGCCTCACGGCCATCAGCGATGCCGGCGAGCGCCGCGTGATAGCGAGCGGACTCGCGCGCCCCGAGGGGATCGCGCGGCTCGACGACGGCACGCTCGCGGTCGCGGAGACCGGTACCCGGCGCCTGCTGCTGATCGATCCGGCCGATGGCTCGGCCACGGTGATCGCAACGGATCTGCCGCTCGGCATCGCGGGCGCAGAGGAGCAGCCGCCCGGTGTTCCGACCGGCGTGGCGCTGGGCACGGACGGCACGATCTACCTCAGCGCGGATCGCGACGGCAGCATCCTGCGCCTGAGGCGCGTGGCCGGGCCAGGACAAGGAGAATAACGACGGCATCATTAGCGTTTGTCATGCACATCGTGCAAATGTATGAAGCGCCTGACGATCGCAAGGCACATATAATCGCCCGGCCCCGGGCTTCGGCTTCGCGCCACGACCGGGGCCGGACAGAACATGCAACAGGAGAACGAGCATGGTGATCGGAATTCCACGCGAGCTCCAGCCGGGAGAGCAGCGCGCCGCGATGATTCCGGCGAGCATCCAGAAGCTGGTCCGCGCCGGCGCGCAGGTCGTGATCGAGTCGGGCCTCGGCCTCGGCGCCGGTCATTCCGACGAGGATTACGCAACGGCCGGGGCACACGTCACGCACGACCGCGCGGCGCTGCTGGCGCAATCGGAGCTGGTGCTGCGCCTGCACAAGCCCCCGGTCGCGGAGATCGCGCAGCTCAAACGCGGCGCGATCCACATCAGTTACCTCGATCCGTTCAACGAGCCCGGCCTGATCGATGCATTCGTCAGCGCCGGCGTGACCGCGATCAGCATGGAGATGATCCCGCGCACCACGCGCTCGCAGAAGATGGACGCGCTCAGCTCGCAGGCCAACCTCGCCGGCTACGTGATGGTGCTGCTGGCCGCCGCGCGCCTGCCGCGCATCCTGCCCATGATGATGACGCCCGCCGGCACGCTGAAGCCCGCCAACGTGTTCGTGATCGGCGCCGGTGTCGCTGGCCTGCAGGCCATCGCGACGGCGAAGCGCCTGGGCGCCAAGGTCGTGGCCTTCGACACGCGCTCGGTGGTTGCCGAGCAGGTGCAGTCGGTGGGCGCCAAGTTCCTCGAGATCGACCTCGGCGAGACCGGCCAGACCAAGGACGGCTACGCGGTGCAGCTCACGCCCGAGCAGCTCGAGAAGCAGAAGCAGGGCCAGGCGAAGCAGATTTCCGAGTCCGACCTCGTGATCACCACGGCGCAGGTCTTCGGGCGCAAACCGCCGGTGCTGGTCACGCGCGACATGCTTGCGGGCATGCGCCCGGGCAGCGTGATCGTCGACATGGCGGCCGAGACCGGCGGCAACGTCGAGGGCTCGGTTGCCGGCGAGACCGTGGTGGTGAACGGCGTGACGATCATCGGCAACGGCAACTGGGCGAACTGCGTGCCGCGCGATGCCAGCCAGATGTATTCCTCGAACCTGCTGAACCTGATCGAGGAGTTCTGGCACAAGGAGGATAAGCGCCTGGCGCTGAACTTCGAGGACGACATCCTGCAGGGTTGCGTGATCACCCATGAGGGCATGATCGTGAACCAGACCATCAAGAACCTGAAGCGCTGAGGGCCGCCGCCATGGAACCCGTATACCTGACATTCATCCTGATGCTGTCGATATTTCTCGGCTTCGAGCTGATCAACAAGGTGCCCGCCACGCTGCACACGCCGCTGATGTCGGCGTCGAACGCGATCTCGGGCATCACGCTGGTGGGCGCACTGGTGTCGGCCGGCGCGGAGCACGGCACGCTCGCGGTCGTGCTCGGCACAGTCGCCGTGGCGCTGGCCACGATCAACGTCGTCGGCGGGTACGTGGTCACCGACCGCATGCTCGGCATGTTCAAGAAAAGGGAAGGCGGTAAGTAATCATGAGCGGCACACTCCTCATCAACCTGGCTTACGCGCTGGCGGCGGTACTCTTCATCGTCGGCCTGAAAATGCTGAGCTCGCCGGCTTCGGCGCGCAAGGGTAACTGGCTATCCTCGGTCGCGATGCTGATCGCAGTGGTGGTCACGCTGCTCGACCAGCAGATCGTCGATTTCCGCTGGATCGCCGTGGGCCTCCTGATCGGCACCGCGGTGGGCGTGCTCGCCGCGCGCATGGTCGCGATGACCTCGATGCCCGAGATGGTCGCGTTGTTCAACGGCTTCGGCGGCCTCGCCAGCCTGCTGGTGGGCTGGGCCGCGCTGTTCACGCCGAACACGACCTTCATCCTGGTCACGATTGCACTGTCGATCCTGATCGGCGGCGTGACCTTCACCGGCAGCGTGGTCGCGTGGGCAAAGCTGAGCGAGACCATCAGCGGGCGGCCCTTCCTGTTCAGCGGCCAGCGCATATTCAACGGCGCGCTGCTCGCGGCCATCGTGGCGAGTACCGTGATGTTCTGCCTGCAGCCGGACAACCACCTGTGGCTGTACGCGGTCATCGCGCTGTCATTCCTGCTCGGCGTGATGGTGGTCATCCCGATCGGCGGCGCCGACATGCCGGTGGTGATCTCGCTGCTGAACAGCTACTCGGGCCTCGCGGCCTGCGCGGCCGGCTTCGCGATCAACAACATGATCCTGATCGTCGCCGGCGCGCTGGTGGGCGCGAGCGGCATCATCCTCACGCAGATCATGTGCAAGGCGATGAACCGTTCGCTCGCCAACGTGTTGTTCAGCGGCTTCGGTGCGGTGAGCTCCTCCGACGAGAAGATCGAGGGCGAGGTCAAGGCGATCACGCACGAGGATGCCTATTACGTCCTCGAGGCGGCCTCCAGCGTGGTGATCGTGCCTGGCTACGGCATGGCCGTGGCGCAGGCGCAGCACACCGTCAAGGAACTGCAGGAACTGCTGGAAAAGAACGGCGCCGAGGTGGTCTACGCGATCCACCCGGTGGCGGGACGCATGCCCGGGCACATGAACGTGCTGCTCGCCGAGGCCGATGTCTCCTACGACCTGCTGCTGGAGATGGACGAGGTCAACCCGCGCATCGAGAACTTCGACGTGGCGATCGTGATCGGCGCCAACGACGTGGTGAATCCGGCGGCGCGCGAGTCCAAGGGCAGCCCGATCTACGGCATGCCGATCATCAACGTCGACAAGGCGCGCACGGTGTTCGTGCTCAAGCGTTCCATGGCCTCCGGTTTCGCCGGCATCGACAACCCGCTGTTCTTCAAGGAGAACACGCGGATGCTGTTCGGTGATGCCAAGGAGTCGATCAGCCAGCTGATCCGGCAATTCAAATGAACCCGGCCTTCGGTCGGGCGACGTAGGCCGGGATTCATCCCGACAAGGGTTCGGCGACGCCGAACCCGCAGGATCCGCCGGGGGCGGTTTTCGGCATGAATCCCGACCTGCATGAATGCCGGCCTACTGGCCCGCGCAGGGTCTGCGCCCGTACAATCCCCGCAATTGCGGCATCAAGCCGCTCTTGCAGGGATCCCACACATGAATCAGGTCGTGATCAGCGGAACGGGACTGTTCACCCCGGAGCAGTCGATTTCCAACAGCGAGCTGGTGGCCTCGTTCAACGCCTACGCCGCGAACTGGAATGCCGGGCACGCCGCGGCCATCGCCGCCGGCGAGCTCGCGCCGATGCAGGAATCCAGCGAGGCCTTCATCGAGAAGGCCTCGGGCATCCGGAGCCGCTTCGTGATCGACAAGAGCGGCGTGCTCGACCCCGCGCGCATGTGCCCCGACATCCCCGAGCGCCCGGACGACCAGCCCTCGCTGCAGTGCGAGATGGCCGTGCACGCGGCGCGCGAGGCGCTGGCGCAGGCCGGGCGCACCGCCGCCGACATCGACGCGGTCATCGTCGCCTGCTCGAACCTGCAGCGCCCCTACCCGGCCGTCAGCGTCGAGGTGCAGGCGGCGCTGGGCATCGGGGGCTTCGCCTTCGACATGAACGTCGCCTGCTCCTCGGCCACCTTCGGCATCGACATGGCGCGCAACGCGGTGCTCACCGGCTCGGCGCGCGCGGTGCTGGTGATCAGCCCCGAGATCTGCTCCGGGCACCTGGAGTTCCGCGACCGCGACTGCCACTTCATCTTCGGCGATGCCTGCACCGCGGTGGTGGTGGAGCGCGAGGCGGCGAGCGGCGCGCGCGCGCCGTTTCGCATCATCGACTCGCGCCTGAAGACCACCTTCTCGAACAACATCCGCAACAACTTCGGCTTCCTGAACCGCGCTGCCCCCGAAGGTATCGGCGCGCGCGACAAGCTGTTCCGCCAGGACGGGCGCAAGGTGTTCAAGGAAGTCTGCCCGATGGTGGCCGAGATCATCGTGCGCCAGCTCGGCGATCTCGGGATTCCGCTCGAGGCACTGCGCCGGCTGTGGCTGCACCAGGCCAACCTCGGCATGAACCAGCTGATCGGCCGGCGCGTGCTCGGGCGCGAACCCCTGCCGGAGGAGACGCCGGTGATTCTCGACACCTACGCCAACACCAGTTCCGCGGGCTCGATCATCGCGTTCCACCAGTTCCGCGACGATCTCGCCCGGGGCGAGCGCGGCGTGATCTGCTCCTTCGGGGCGGGCTACTCGGTGGGCAGCCTGGTGGTCGAGCGCTGCGGCTGAAGCAATGGAATCGTGACCTGAACCGCCACGGGAGACCTGCCGCCATGAGCATCGACTACCACTTCACGGCCAGCGTCGAACGCGTGTTCGCGCTGCTGACCGACGCGGATTTCCTGGTCGACCGCTGCCTCGCGCTCGGCGAGCTCGCCGCCGACTGCACGATCGAGGACGACGACGACGAGGTGGTGATCACACTGAACCGCGAGGTGGAGCGCAACCTGCCCGCCTTCCTGTCGCGGCTGTTCGAGAGCCGGCAGAACGTGGAGATGGTCGAGCGCTGGAGCCGGCGCGGCGGCCGCTTCACGCTGAAGGTGATCGGCCAGCCGGTGACGGTGACGGCGCAAATGAAGCTGCGCGCCGATCCGGCAGGCGGCTGCACCTACACCGTGCAGCACACCGCGAAAGCGAACGTGCCGCTGATCGGCCGGCGCCTCGAGAGCTTCATCCTGGGGCAGACCGAGGCCGGTGCGCGGGCAGAACTCGACTACCTCGCCACCGCCCTCGAATAGCGTTCAGCCGGCACTCACCCGGAGCTGCAGCCGTACCTCGGATCGCAGCGACTTCGACACCAGGCAGCTCTTCTCGGCCTTTTCCAGCAGGCGCTCGGCCCGCGCGACGTCACCGCCGGCGGGAATGCGCAGGTGAGCGTCGAGCTCGATCACGGTGAACCACAGCCCCTCCGCCGTCTTCTCCAGCACACCGACTGCATCGCAGTCGATCTCGCTCCACTCGAGCTTGGAGGCGTTGGCCACCGCGCGGAAGCTGAGAATGAAGCAGTCGGCGATCGCCGCGACGAACAGCGTCTCGGGCGACCAGTTACCCGCGGGGCCGCCGAACTCCGGCGGCGCGGTGCTCTGGATGTCCTCGAGCTCGGCGCTGCGCAGCGTCACCACGCTCGCCGGGCCAGCCATGGCGCTTACCGCGTAACGGTGAGGAAATGGGTGCATCTGGCTGTACCTCGATCTGCGCTCAGGCCTCGACGGCCTTCACGCCCTTTTCGTATTTCGTGTAGACATAGACCGGAACCTTCAGGTCGCCCAGATGCTCGTCGAGCAGCGGGCGCACGTCGTTCCAGTCCAGTCGGCCCACGCCGGTCGCCAGGCGCGGCAGTGCGATGCTGCTGAACTTCTCGGTCTCGGCGAGCTTGCGCAGCGCGCGCAGCGCATGATTGACGTTGGGCAGCGTCGCTTCGCCCGGCTTTTCGCCATGACCATAGGCGGCTTCCTGCGTCAGCAGGTTCACGATGCGCTTGCCCTCGGCCGATGCCCAGACCCACGCCTCGCCCGACTTCGGGTGCGCGGTCTGGCAGAAATGGCGGAAATCCTTGTACAGCGCCGGCCACTGCTCGCGCAGGGCGAGGGCGAGGCCCTGGGCGAAGTTGTCGTTGGGCGACACCCCGTGCGCGATGGCTTGCGCAGAACTCAGCAGGATATCCCCGTGTACTTCCTTGATCATGATGCCTCCGAAAATGAAACCCTGTGCCGGACGACCCGTCCGGAAACCGCGCGCATCATACGCCAGATGGCGCCGCGACGCTTGATTCAGGTCAGGCCGGTATCGCTTTCGAACAGTTCGAGCTGCGCCGGGTTGCTCTCCTCGCGCAGGTCCACGAAGCGCACCCCGATCCCGAGCAGCCGCACCGGCAGGGAGCTGCGCGCCAGCGCCGTGCCCAGCAGCTCCGCCACGCGCGCCGGCTCCGGCTGGCGCGCCGCGCACTCCACCGTCGTGCTCTGGAAGTCGGCGAACTTGAGCTTCACGAACAGCTTGGTCACCAGGTACTCGTGCGAAACGCGCCGCAGGCGCGAGCGCAACGTCATCAGCAGCTCCGGCAACTGTCGCTGGCAGGCCTCGAGCCCCTGCAGGTCCTCGGCGTAGGTGCGCTCCACACTCAGCGACTTGCGCCGCTGGCTCGCCTGCACCGCGCGCTCGTCGATGCCGCGGCACAGCTCGTACAGGCGTTGGCCGAAGCGCCCGAAGCGCTGCGTCAGCTCGAACACGGAGAACGCGCGCAGATCGGCGCAGCTCGACACCCCCATGCCGCTGAGGCGCTCGGCGGTCGCCTTGCCCACGCCGAAGATGCGTCGCACCGGCAGCGCCGCGACGAAGGCATCGACCTCCCCGGGCAGCACCACGAAATCGCCGTCGGGCTTGTTCCAGTCGCTGGCCACCTTGGCCAGGAACTTGTTCGGCGCCACCCCCGCGGAGATCGTGATGCCGACCTCGGCGCGCACGCGCCGACGGATGTCGCGCGCGATCAGCGTGGCGCTGCCATGGCAGGCGCTCGCCGCGCTCACGTCGAGGAAGGCTTCGTCCAGCGACAGCGGCTCCACCAGGTCGGTGTAGTCGTAGAAGATCTGGCGGATCTGGCGCGAGGCGGCGCGGTACTTGTCGAAATCCGGCGGCAGGATCACCAGCCCCGGGCAGAGCCGGCGCGCATGCGCCGAGGGCATCGCCGAATGCACGCCGTATTCGCGCGCCACGTAGTTGCAGGTGGTGATCACGCCGCGGCGCTCGGGACTGCCGCCGACCGCAACCGCCAGGCCCGCCAGCGAGGGGTCGTCGCGGATCTCGACCGACGCGTAGAAGCAGTCGCAATCGCAGTGGATGATCTTGCGCTGGACGTGGACTGGCTGCATGCGAAACCGCGGTTGCGGCGACACCTGGCGAACGTGGTGTCGCATTATCGCAGCAATGGACCGGCGACGGCCAAGCGCGGCGAAATCGCGCTGGCGCAATGGCTCGCACGGGCGCGCCCGCTCGCTTATGATCGACGGCCGGAACATGACGAACCCGGCCCATAAACAAGACAATCGAGGACGCGAAGATGAGCGACAAACCCCAATCCCCCACCCTCACCCGCGCCGCCATGGGCATCACGCCGGGCCGGGCGCTGAACGTGAGCCCGGGCGGCATCGAGGAACTGCGCCGCGACATCCAGGTCCTGATGGACATCGAGGCCATCAAGCAGGTGAAGCACGCCTATTTCCGTTGCATCGACACGGCGAACTGGGGCGAGATCGGCGACTACTTCCACGACGACGTGACGGTGCATTTCATCGGCGGCACCTACGAGTGGAAGCTCGCGGGCAAGCAGGCCTACCTGGACGCGGTCACCCAGTCCTTCAACCGCCAGGCGATCGGCCACCACAACGGCCACCAGCCCGAAATACAGATCCTGGGCGAAACCGAGGCCACCGGCATCTGGTACCTGGCCGACAACATGTGGCAGCTCGATTCGCGCTACTTCACCACCGGCACCGCGCTGTACTGGGACCGCTACGTGAAGGTCGACGGCCGTTGGCTGATCCGCGAGACGCGCTACCGTCGCATCTACGAACTGAACTCCGTGCTCGAGGAGCGCCCGCAGCCCGCCACGCACTACCTCGGAGACTTCGGCACGCCGCTGCGGGCGTCCTGAGCCGGGCCCGCGCGCCGCGCGGGCTCACTCCGCCTCCGCGAGCTCCTCTCCCAGCAGGCGGCGCGCCTCATCGGCCTGGGCACTGCGCGCCCGGGCGATGATGGTGCGCAAGAGTGGCGCCGCATCCGCCTTCCGGCCTGCCGCCGTGTAGGCCTTCGCCAGCAGCATCACGATGTCCTCGTCCGCCGGCAGCATCCCGTAGGCCGCCTCCAGGCTCGCGACGCCCTTGCCGAGGTCCTCGCCCGGAAACAGGTAGGACGCTCCGTTCATGGCGAAGAGCTCGGGAATTTCCCGGTCGATCGCGTGTGCGCGGGCGAAATGGCGCCGCGCCTCCGCCAGCAGGCGGCCGCGCGCCGCGGAATCCTGCTCGAGCCGCGCGCGGTCCAGCCAGTACTCGCCGTAGTCGAGCTGGCGCAGGGCGTCGTCCGGCGCCAACTCCAGCGCCTTTCTGTACAGGGGCTCTGCCGCGTCGAAGCGACGCCCGAACTTGTGCACGTCACCGAGCACGGCGAGCGCCAGGGTGTTGCCCGGTTCCAGCGCCAGGGCGGCCTCGGCCGCGCGCTGGGCGGTGTCGAACTCGGCACCCGTGAGGCTGAGCGAGGCGATGTGTGCCGCCGCCTCGGCGGTCGACAAGGAGCGGTGCTGCATGACCACCGCGGCCGGCGGCTCCTTGACCCGCAAGACCATGTAATGGAGCTTGCTGCGCGCGTAGCGGCGCAGTTTCCGCTCGAGTCCGCTGATCCGCTCGCCGTAGGCCTGCTCGAAGGCCTCGTCGGCCGGCGTGCCGGAGTCGTTGAGTTGGAGGTAGCGCTGCGTATCGGCGGCGAAGTCGCGCCCCTCGCGGCCCAGGCTCAGGTAATGCGTGAGCAGCCAGGACTGCGCGTAGAACATCGTCTGATCCATGCCGTGCAGATCGGCCGTGTGGCGCAGCGAGATCAGGCGGGCGAATCCGACCCAGTCACCGGCGGCGAGTGCCTGCACGCGCCTCGGAACGGGTTTGCCCAGCGCGATCGCATCACCCTCCAGCTCCAGGCTGGACACCAGCTCGGCGAAGCCCTCCTCGTACCACGCCGGATAGATCGTGTGGTCACGGTTGTGCATCAGGAAATGCGCGTACTCGTGCTTCAGCACGATGTCGGTGCCCAGCTGCCGGTCCGGTGCCAGCACCGCATAATTGGCCCGCATGGTCGGCCGCAGATAACCCAGCACGTAACGCCCGAAGCCGAGGTCGGTATCGGTGCGGGGCACGAGGTACACGTAGGTGGGCACCCGTTCATCGAAGCGCCCGGTGTTCGTGACGATCTTCGCCGCGAAGCGGAAGTCCTCGAGGCTCTGCGCGAGTTCGGCCCCGCGCCCGCTGCCGAGCGCACTCAGCACCACGAAGTGCGGCGAACGGGTCTCCGTCCACGCATACTCCCACGGTTCGCGCGCTGCCGCGGCACGGGCGACGAGCACGCAACACAGCAGCAGCAGTGATGCGAATGCGTTTTTCATTTTTTTCTCCGCCAGCGCATAGAATGCCTGGCGCACGATCGCATAAACAAGGACAGCAGGACATGACCAATCTGGGCTACGACGCCACCAGCCGCGTTCTGGAAACCGCCAAGGGCCGCATCCACTACCACGAGGCCGGCAGCGGCCCCGTGCTGCTGATGATCCACGGCTCCGGGCCCGGCGTGAGCGGCTGGGCGAATTTCCAGGGCAACCTGCCGGTGTTCGCGCGGCACTTTCACTGCGTGGTCATCGACCTGCCCGGCTACGGCGGCAGCGACCCGGTCGAGGGCGCGCCGGTGCCGGCTTGCGTCGATGCGGTGCTGCGCCTGATGGACGGGCTCGGCATCGAGCGCGCGCACATCCTCGGCAATTCGCTGGGCGGTATCGTCGGTTCCTTCGTGGCCGCGTATCACCCGCAGCGCGTGCAGCGCTTCGTCACCATCGGCGGCATCGGCATGAACCTGTTCACGGCCTTCCCCGGCGAGGGGCTGCGCCTGCTCACGGCCTTCGCCGAGGAGCCCACGCGCGAGAACATCGAGAGCTGGCTGCGCGCGATGGTCTTCGACCAGTCGATCATCACCGATGAGCTGATCGAGTCGCGGCTGAAGGCCGCCACCGATCCGGTGACCCTCGCGACCAGCCGCCAGCTCTACTCGCGCGCTTCAGCCGACGCGCTGGCGGCGGAGTTCCGCGGCCCGAACGCAACACAGCGCGTGGCGCACCTCGCCGCGATCCAGGCACCCACGCTGATCACCTGGGGACGCGACGACCGCGTCAGCCCGCTCGACATGGCACTGCTGCCGATGCGCGTGATCCCGCACGCCGAGCTGCACGTGTTTCCGAACTGCGGGCACTGGGCGATGATCGAGTGCAAGGAAGCGTTCGAGACGCTGGTGACCGGATTCCTCTCTCTCTGACGGGATTTTTTGTTCGTGGGTCGGGATTCATCCCGGCAAGGGTTCGGCAGCGCCGGACCCGCCATTTCCCCGCAGGCAGCTGTCGGCATGAATGCCCATCAACACACGAATGCCGACCCACGGCACTGTGTCCGCATGATGCGGACCTACGCGATGACCGCGGCACTGAAAACCGTCGGGTCGCCCAGCATCGGGCGGTGCGAGGGCGGCTGGCGGCCGTCGACGTCGTGGATGCCGTACTGCTGCGCCAGCTCCGCGCCGATCCAGATGCGCCCGCTGCGATCCATCAGGTGCGCATCGCGCGCCAGCGCGTCGATCACCAGGCCCGTGAGTTGCGGGCTCTCCATGGTTTCCAGCAGGTGCTCGTAATGGCGCGCCAGCTCGGGATCCGACAGCGCCACGTCGGTGCGCTCGGTCTTCAGCAGGCCCATCCAGATCGAGACGACCGCGACGTTGTGCGGACGCAGCTCCACGCCCATGTCGTGCGCCATCTTGTCGACCGCGGCCTTGCCCGCCCCGTAGGCGGGCCCGTGCATGTAGCAGGTGCCGCCGAAGGAGGAGGTGTGCACGATCAGCCCGCAGCGGCGCGCCACCATCAGCGGGGCGGCATAGTAGCTCGCGACATAGTTCGAGCGCATGCCCACGTTCAACAGGCTGAGCAGCGACAACGGCTTCTCCCAGAACGCGCCCGGCTGCACCAGTTCGTCGGGAATGGCGCAGGCATTGTTGACCAGGATGTCGAGGCGACCGTCCTGCTCGCGCGCGACGCGCTCGAACAGCGCGCGCACCTGTTCGTCGTCGCCATGATCGCAGGACACCGCGATGCCATGGCCGCCGAGGCGGTCGATCGCGGCGGCGGTTTCGTGGATCGTGCCGGGCAGCGGCGCATCGCCCGCGCGCTGCGAACGCCCGGTGACGTAGACCGTGTAACCACGGCCACCGAGGGCGAGCGCGATGCCCTTGCCCGCACCGCGGCTCGCGCCCGTGACCATCGCTACCGGGCGATTCTCTTCACTCATCGGGTTCTCTCCTGTATGGCTTCAGCCGGCCTGGCCGGCCAGTTCGTCGATCTGCCGGTTCAGCGTCCAGTAGTCATAGAGCACGCCGAGCAGGAACACGCCGCCCGTGAACAGGTACAGCAGCCCGCTCAGCCACTTGCCCATGTAGAAGCGGTGCACGCCGAAGATCCCGAGGAAGGTCAGCAGGATCCACGCCAGGTCGTAGTCGATCGGGCCCTCGCGAAAGCGCCGCTCGGCATCGCGGTGCATGCCCGGGATCAGGAACAGGTCGATGATCCAGCCGATGCCCAGCAGGCCCAGCGTCAGGAACCAGATCGTGCCCGAGACCGGCTTGCCGAAGTAGAAACGGTGCGCGCCCATGAAACCGAATATCCACAGCAGGTAGCCGATGATCTTCGAATGCGTGTTGTCGCTGCCCATCACGAGCCTCCGGATGCGGGAAGGACATAGTGTAACCAATCCGTGTTTCAATCAGCGAACCCGAAACGCACCGGCCGGATCTCGACGATGACCATACGCAACCTCGACAAGCTGTTCTCGCCCGCCTCGGTCGCCGTGATCGGCGCGAGCGAACGCGCCGGCAGCATCGGCAGCGTGCTCACCCGCAACCTGGTGACAGGCGGCTTCGCCGGCCCGGTGTGGGGCGTCAACCCGCATTACGACACGACCGTGCACGGCGCGCCCTGCTTCCCCTCGGTGGCGGCGCTGCCCGCCGCGCCGGATCTCGCGATCATCGTGACCCCGATGGCCTCCGCCCCCGGGCTGGTCGCGGAACTGGGCGCGCGCGGCACGCGCGCCGCGGTCGTGATCAGCGCGAGCCGCGAGGATGCCGAGGGCGCCGCGATCAAGACCGCGATACTCCAGGCCGCGCGCCCCTACACCATGCGCATCGTGGGGCCCAACTGCCTCGGCGTGATGGTGCCGGCAACAGGACTGAACGCCAGCTTCGCGCACCTGCCGCCGATCAGGGGGCGGCTCGCCTTCGTCACGCAGTCCGGCGCGATCGTGACCTCGATGATCGACTGGGCGCAATCGCGCGACATCGGCTTCTCGCACGTCGTCTCGCTCGGCGACATGAGCGACGTGGACATCGGCGACATGCTCGATTACCTCGCCAACGACGGCGGCACCGACGCCATCCTGCTCTACATCGAGGGGATCACGGGCGCGCGCAAATTCGTTTCCGCCGCGCGCGCGGCCGCGCGCACCAAGCCCGTGATCGTGGTGAAGGGCGGGCGCTTCGCCGCCGGCGCGCGCGCCGCGGCCACGCACACCGGCGCGATGATGGGACGCGACGAGGTCTACGACGCGGTATTCCGCCGCACCGGCATGGTGCGCGTGTACACGCTGCAGGAGCTCTTCAACGCCGCCGAGACGCTGAGCCGCGTGCACCGGCTGCGCGGCGAACGCCTCGCGATACTCACCAACGGGGGCGGCCTCGCGGTACTCGCTGCCGACGCGCTGGCTTCGCTGGAAGGCACACTGGCAACGCTGGGCGAGAACACCCTCGCCGCGCTGGACGCGTTGCTGCCGCCGAACTGGTCGCGTGCCAACCCGGTCGACGTGATCGGCGACGCCTCGCCCGCGCGTTTCGCCGAGGCGGCGAGGATCCTCGCCGCCGACAAGGGCATCGACGCCCTGATGATCATCCACTGCCCGACCGCCGTGTGCCCGGGCCCGGAGGCGGCACGCGCCGTGATCGAGGCATTGGCCGGCAGGCAAGCGCCGCAGCTGCTCACGAGCTGGGTGGGTGGCGCGACCGCGCTGGCCGCGCGCGAGCTTTTTGCCGCCGCGCACGTGCCGACCTATCCCACGCCCGAACAGGCCATCCGCGGCTTCATGCACGCGGTGAACCACGCCCGCGGACAGCGCATCCTGCTGGAGACCCCGGAGCTCGCGCCCGAGGCGCGCGAACCGGAACTGCGCGCGGTGGCGGACATCCTGGCGCAGGCGCGCGCCGCCGGGCGGCCGTGGCTCGACAGCGCGCAAACCCGCGCGGTGCTGAAGGCCTACGGGTTCGCGGTGATCGAAGT
>JAKJFB010000025.1:0-290 GCA_022705125.1 Pseudomonadota bacterium | reverse complement strand
CCACACCCGCGCAGGCCGGCGCGGCGGCGGCGCGCATCGGCGCCGCGGTGGCGCTGAAGATCGTCTCGCCCGACATCCCGCACAAGACCGATTTCGGCGGCGTCGTGCTCGACCTGATCGGCCCCGAGGCCACGCGTGCCGCGGCCGAGGCGATGCAAGCGAGCATCCGCGCGCGCCTGCCCGAAGCGCTCATCGAAGGCTTCAGCGTCGAGCGCATGGTGCACCGCCCCGGCGCCTACGAGCTGATCCTCGGCATGAGCC
The DNA here is from genome assembly GCA_022705125.1 of Pseudomonadota bacterium. Next base: position 29 of record JAKJFB010000025.1, on the reverse strand, counting down.
CGGACCCGCAGTTCGGCCCGGTGCTCGTC
>JAKJFB010000259.1 GCA_022705125.1 Pseudomonadota bacterium | reverse complement strand
GAGATCCGCGCCTGGACGATCAAGAAGGGCGCGCTGGCGCCCGAGGCGGCCGGCGTGATCCACACCGACTTCGAGAAGGGCTTCATCCGCGCCGAGGTGATCGCCTACGCCGATTTCGTGCAGTACAAGGGCGAACAGGGCGCGAAGGACGCAGGGAAGTGGCGCCTCGAAGGCAAGGAATACGTGGTGCAGGATGGCGACGTGATCCACTTCCGCTTCAACGTCTGAGCGCGCGAAACGGTAATTTCCCGCGCTCGCGGAACCGCGCCGGCCATTGACACGATAGGGGCCAGTGCGGAAAATTCGCGGCCCGTGGCGACGTAGCTCAGTCGGTTAGAGCACAGCATTCATAATGCTGGGGTCGGTGGTTCGAGCCCACCCGTCGCTACCATCTCTTCTTCGACAGCCGATGCAGCTCTCCATCCTCGACCAGTCCATCGTGCGCCCCGGCAGCGATGCGCGCGCGGCCTTTGCCGAAACCCTCGCGCTGGCGGGCCACGCCGAGCGACTCGGCTACGAGCGCTTCTGGGTGTCGGAGCACCACGACTCGCCGGTGATCGCGGGCAGTTCGCCCGAGGTGCTGCTGGCGGCGATCGGCGCTGCCACGACGACGATCCGCATCGGCTCCGGCGGCGTGATGCTGCCGCACTACAGCGCCTACAAGGTGGCGGAAAACTTCGCGGTGCTCTCGAACCTGTACCCGGGCCGCGTGGACCTCGGCGTGGGCCGCGCGCCGGGCGCGGACATGAACGCGGCGATCGCGCTCGCCGCCGACGGGCGGCCGAAGTTCGAGCGCTTCCCGCAGCTGCTGCGCACACTGACCGAGGCGCTGTGGAACCCGGCCTTCCGCCCGCGCGTGGGACCGGTGCCGGCCGGACAGATCCCGGTGTGGGTGCTGGGCACCAGCCCCGACAGCGCGCTGCTGGCGGCCGAACTGGGGCTGCCCTACGCGGTGGCGCTGTTCATCAACCCGCAGTTCGACCCGCGCATCGTCGAGGCGTACCGCAGTCGTTTCCGCCCCTCGCCGCTGCAACCCGAACCGCGCGTGATGATCGCGATGAACGCGTTCTGCGCCGACGACGAGGCGCACGCCGCGACGATGACGCGCGCGGCCGACATCACCTACATCCGCTTCCTGACGCAGCGCGGGGAGATCGCGATGTGCTCGCCCGAAGAAGCCGCTCGCCACGAATTCAGCCCCCAGGAGCACGCCTTCGTGCAGGGCGTCTCGCGCGTGCGCGCGGTGGGCACGGCGCAGACGATCCGCGCGCGCGTGACGCAACTCGCCACACAATTCCACGCCGACGAGGTGATGGCGGTGTGCAACAGCTTCCACTTCGCCGACCGGCTGCGCTCCTTCGAGCTGCTCGCACAGGCCTTCGCGGCACCTGCGACCGCGGTGTAGGTCGGCATTCATGCCGACGGGTGCATCGCCCTGTGGGTCGGCCTTCATGCCGACGGCCAAGGGTCGATGCGTGCTGCGATGCGGCGGTTTCGGCGTTGCCGAACCGTTGCCGGGTTGAAACCCGACCTACAGGCCCGACCTGCAGGAAGGTCAGGCTGAAGCCTGACCCACGGACGGCAGCGGCACCACCTGCGGGTGGCGGCTGCGCATCAGGTGCTTCACCAGCAGCTTGTAGGTGTCCATGTCGAAGGCGGGGCGGCGCGCGAGGGGCTCGCGCTCGCGCAGCTCCTCCTCGCTGCGGAAGGTGCCGAGGTAGCACCAGCGGTCGACCACGTGCAGTTCCTCGAGTCCGCCGCCGGACTGCTGCTCGCGGATGCCTATGGCACCGCGCCATGGCCAGGTCACCAGCTTCAGCTTCGCCAGCGCCGTCGCCAGCCGCGTCTGGTGCGCGAGCAGGGGCTCGTGCCCACCGCAGGCACCGCCGCACCTGCCCACCTGGTGGCGGAAACACGTGCCCGGCGCCGGCTTTTCCAGCCCGACAAGGCGCAGGCACAGCCGGTATTCATCGGCGAGCCCGAGCAGTGCCTTCTTCGCCTGGGCCTTCGAGCGGAACAAACCGTAGAGTTGCGCGAGTCCGTCCCCGGCGATGTCGCCGCCGCCGACGATCTCCGGAATGCCGTCGGCCTCATTGTTCCAGCGGATCGAGACCAGCGCGGCATGGCGGCGCAGCTGGCGGTTGTAGATCGGCGCCAGATCCTTCACCAGCTGCGCCTCGCGCAGCAGCGCGCCGAGCTCGCCCGCCGACTCGCGCCACTCCACGCGCGCGGTCTGCTGCGCCATCTGCATCTCGCGATGGCTGCTGTGATCGGCGGCGAAATGCGCCAGCACGCGCGAGCGCAGCCTGACGCTCTTGCCCACGTACAGCGGCGTATCGCGCTCGTCGTAGAACAGGTAGACGCCCGGCGTGTCGGGGATCTCATCGAGCGCCTCCCACGACAGCCGCGCCGGCAGCGAGGGGCGCTGCGTCAGTGTGTCGATATGCTGCGCAAGGTCCGCAATGCCCGAGGCCGCAACCTGCGCCACGAACTGCCAGGTCGCCTCGGCATCGCCCAGCGCGCGGTGGCGCGCCGCACAGCTCAGACCATGGCGCTGGATGATGGCATCGAGATTGTGACGCGCGTGCTGCGGGAACAGCCGGCGCGAGAGCTTCACGGTGCACAGCACCGGCCCGCGCAGCGTCAGGTTGCAGCGCTTCAGCGCGTTGCGCAGAAAGCCGTGATCGAAGCGCGCGTTGTGCGCGACGAAGGTCACGCCCTCCAGGCGCCGCTGCACTTCACCGGCCACGTCCTCGAAGGCCGGCTGCCCCGCGACCATCGCGTTCGTGATGCCGGTGAGCGACTGGATCGCCTCGGGGATCGACATGCCCGGATCGAGCAGCTGCTGCCAACGCTCGGTGACCGCGCCGTCGCGCACGCTGACGATCGCGATCTCGGTGATGCGGTCGTAGACCGGGTTGCAGCCCGTGGTCTCGAGGTCAACGAATGCGTATGCGCCCGCCAGCATGCGATCTCCGCCGGAAACTGTACCGATGTACAGCATTCTGGCACGCCGCCGCGAGCGGCGGCAACCTCAGGCGTAGAACTGCGCGTACCAGCGCCGGTAGCGCGCGAACGGTCCGTCGACCTCGGCCAGCGCCGGCGTGGCGCGAAACACCTTGTGCTCCCACACCGGGATGTCATCGGCGTAGTCGCGCAGGAAGCCTTCGGCCCAGCCCTGTGCCAGCGCCTCGTCGATGTCTGGCGCCACCCAGAACGATTGCGGGTTGTAGACCACGCCGGCCTCGGTCGGGGTCATGAGGTTCAGCGAGATTGCGCGCAGCCGACCCGTGAAGCGCGTGTAGCTGAAACCCGGCCCGACGTTGTACGAGACCACGTCATCGGCATTCGCGGCGGTCGCGGACTGGTAGCCCTCGCCGCTGTTGTCGACCTTGATGCGCATCTGGTAGCGCGGGCCCTCGGGGATCCAGTCGATCGCGTGGGCCTTCCAGCGGTGCATGGCCTCGAAGTGCGTGATGTCCACCGCGTTTTCCATCATTTCCTGCGGGTGCGAGCGCACGGTCCACACGTGGCGGCGCACCTCGCGGTAGCCGCCGCTCTCGATCTCGGGAATGCGGTCGATCTCGTAGCCCGGCGCGCGCCCCGCGGCATCGTGCCAGGCGAAGACCAGGCGGTTGCGCTCGAGCGCGGGCAACAGCTGCAGCTTCGCATTGGGCGGCAGCCGCCTGGCGCCCGCCGCGAACACGCAGGCGCCGCTGCCGTCGTAGCGCCAGTGATGAAACGGACAACGCAGCTCGCCGTCGATCACCGTGCCGCCATGCCCCAGGTGCGCACCGAGATGCGGGCAGTACGCATCGGCCACGCGCACCGCGCCGTCGCCGTCGCGCCAGGCCACCAGGTCGCGGCCGAAGCGGTGCAGCGGGAGCACATTGCCGGGGATCACCTCGTCGGCGAAGCACAGCGGGAACCAGCCATTCGGGAAAGCCGGGAACGGGAAGCGGTAGACCTCGGGATGCGCCGTACTGAAGGCGCGCGGCGGCTGGTTCTGCAATGGCATGTCGCTCGACTCCGGTGTCCTGTGTCCGCTGCCGGCTTGATCCACCGGCCGCCTGCAAGCGTATCATGCGGGCTGATCCCGGCATGCGCCTGGTCCATTTTGGGGGCAGGAAGTGCCGACCACCCACGCGGGAGCGCGAACACCATGACATCGATATACGACTTCAGCTGCAAGACCTCGAAGGGCGAACCGAAGAAATTGAAGGACTACGCCGGCAAGGTCCTGCTGATCGTGAACACGGCCAGCAAGTGCGGGCTCACGCCGCAGTTCGAGGGGCTGGAGGCGCTGCACGACAAGTACGCCGCCAGGGGTCTCGCGATACTCGGCTTCCCCTGCAACCAGTTCGGCCACCAGGACCCGGGCAGCGACGCCGAGATCCTCGAGTTCTGCCAGCTGAAGTACGACGTGAAGTTCCCGATGTTCGCCAAGATCGAGGTGAACGGCGCCGGCGCCGACCCCCTCTACAAGTATCTGAAGAAAGAGGCGCCCGGGTTGCTCGGCTCGGAAGCCATCAAGTGGAACTTCACCAAGTTCCTGGTCGATCGCGAGGGCAACGTGGTCGAGCGCTTCGCGCCCACCGACACGCCGGAGTCGATCGAGAAGAAGATCGCTGCGCTGCTGGGGTAGGTCCGGATTCATCCGGACGATTGTCCGGCTGAAGCCGGACCTTGTACGTTTGCTGTGGGCATGTTTTGTTCATGCCTGGTTTCCGGGGAAGCCGACCGGACCTTCGAGCA
>JAKJFB010000258.1 GCA_022705125.1 Pseudomonadota bacterium | reverse complement strand
CCGCATCGTCCAGCACCGCGCCCGCCAGCGCGTTCAGGAATACCGCGGGCGAGTCGTTGCGCAGGTTCGCGGCCACGCCCAGGCGCGCCGCGATGCCCTGGCGCAGCCACTTGGCCATGCCGACGTTCGGCACGATCAGCCGCTCCGCCACCAGCGGCGGCGCAGGCGCCGCGCCGAGCAGCGTGCAGGCCGCGTCGCGCAGCGCCTCCATGTCGTTGCCGTGGTACTGGTAGAGCAAGCGCCGTCGTCCTGGCCCGCGGGGAGCGGCGATTGTGACCCAGTGGCACGGCAACCGGAAGGCGGATACGCCGCGCGTCGGCGTTGCCGTGCGCGCCGACCGTACGCGCATTATCCTGTGGCGCATGCCACCGGCCGGAAACCTCTCCCCATGTCCCCGCACCTGAGCACCATCGTGCTGCTGCTCTGCAGCAACGTTTTCATGACCTTCGCCTGGTATGCGCACCTGAAGAACCTCGCCGACAAGCCGTGGATAGTCGCGGCGCTGCTCAGCTGGGGGGTGGCGCTGTTCGAGTACCTGTTCCAGGTGCCGGCCAACCGGATCGGGCACCAGGTGATGAGCGTGGGCCAGCTGAAGATCCTGCAGGAGGTGATCACCTTGCTGGTGTTCGTGCCGTTCTCGCTGTTCTACCTGCGCGAGCGCCTCACGCTCGACTACCTGTGGGCGGGCCTGTGCATCCTGGGTGCGGTGTTCTTCATGTTCCGCGCCAAACTCGGCCTGTAGCGTTGCCCGATCCGTGAAGCGCCGCACGCGCCGGACATCGTGCCCGCACGGGGCGCCACGCAGTGTGCCCGGGTGCTCTACGCTCTGATCTGCGGCGGCGGTTGTTTTGCCACTGCGGGAGGACGGCGGCAGGAGGATGCAGGCGGGATGTTTGCGCTAGATGTAGCGCCAATGATGAAGTTGTACCACAAGATATTGTGGAAACTTCGTGGGGCGCGCACTACTATCGAGCGAACTTGCACGTTTGCATAGCCTGTCTATACTGTATGCAAACACAGTATGTATGGAAGCACAGCCATGGAATCGCAAAGCAGTTTCTTCGTGCGTGTCGACTACAGTGAGTTCAAGCGGCGCCTGAATCGCAGCCCGGGCTGCGATATCCGTCGCAAGGCCTACGAGACCGTGATCTGCGACAGCGAGGGCGACGTCCTCGCCATCGTGCACGCCGCGTCCATCGACGAGAAGGGTCGCGTACATCCCACCGAGTATTACCTGCGCCGCGTCGACCCGCTGCTGCGCAAGCCGCGTCTCGTCGCCTGAGGCGAGGGCGCGCGGCGCGCGCCTGACGCGCAAGATCCGGTAGCCCGTGCAACGGGGCCGGGCGCCTTCATGTCCGGCCGCGCAGGCTTCTAGCCCTTGCCGAGCAGGCCTGCCCAGTCGGCGTTCGCGTCGGCGACCGCGATGAAATCTCCGTTGTACCAGCCGGGCGCCTGGCGATAGCGCAGGCGTTGCCAGCACGCGTCGTAGACCGCGCCTCCGGCCGCTTCCAGGATGGCCTGGCCGGCCGCGGTGTCCCAGGCACAGGTCCGGGTACGCCGCGGGTACAGATCGCCGTGACCCTCGGCCAGCCAGCAGAACTTGATCGCCCCCGCCGCTGCCTCGATACGCGGCGTGCCGCCATGGCGCGCGAGCGTCGCCGCGAATTCGCGCCGCGCGCTGTCGTGCTCGCCCGGACTGACCAGCGCGTGCAGCCCCGCGCCGGCCTCGGCGAGGCGCCGCGCCCGGATCGCACAGCCGTCACGCCACGCGCCCGCGCCGCTGGCGCCCCAGTAGTCGAGGTCGCTGGCGGGCAGGTGGATCGCGCCGAAGCAGGGGTAGCCGTCCTCGATCAGCGCGATGTTGACGCTGAACACATCGCTGCCACGCAGGAACTCGCGGGTGCCGTCGAGCGGATCCACCAACCAGAACCGCGCGGCCCCCGCGGTGTCCTGCGCGGCTTCCTCGCAGATCACGGGGAGCGCGGGATCGAGTGCGTGCAGCCGCGCGCCGATGATTGCCGATGCCGCGCGGTCGGCGGCGCTGACCAGGCTGCCGTCGGGCTTGCGGTCGGCGTCGGAGCCGCCACGGCGCAGGGGCAGGATCGCGGCGCCGGCCTCGCGTGCGGCCGCCAACACCGCCTCGCGCCAGCCCGAGGGCAGGCGGTTCAGGGAGCCTCCGCGGCCGCGAGGCGCTCGCGCGCAAGGAACAGTGCCGCGACCGCGTAGGCCTCGTTCAGCACGCCGCTGGCTTGAAGCTCGATCAACTCGTCAAACGTGTGAGCGCTCACTGTCAGGGGTTCCGGCTCGTCGCCCGGCAGGCGCTTCTCGAACAGGCCGCGGGCCAGCACGATGCTCATGCGGTTGCCCATGTAGGAGGGTGACAGCGAGAGCTCGGTCAGCAACTCCAGTTCATGGGCGCCGAAGCCCACCTCTTCCATGAGCTCGCGGTTCGCGGCGTCGAGCATGGATTCCTCGGCATGCACGGCGCCCTTGGGAAAGGAGAGATAGTAATCGCCCACACCGGCACCGTATTCGCGCACCAGCAGCAGCCGGCCGTCGTCACGCACGGGCACCACCATGACGGCGCCATGGAAGCCGGGGTTCAGCCGCTCGTAGGTGCGCTCGACGCCGTTGCCGAAGCGCAGCCGCAGCTCCTCGACGTGGAACAGGCGGCTGTGGCTGACCCAGCGGGCGGCGAGGATTTCCGGCCCGGGATGGTCGCTCATGCGGGTGCCCGAAGGAGTATGACGCTCATGCGATGACACTATAGGCCATGCGCCGGGGCTCCGTCCCGGGCCGCGCGCGGTGACGCCCGCGCGCGTTGCCCGTAAACTGCGCCCCTGTCACGGAGGTGGATCATGGTCGACTGGAACGACATCGAAACCGTGCTGCTCGATATGGACGGCACGCTGCTCGACCTGCATTTCGACAACTTCTTCTGGCTCGAGCACCTGCCGCGCCGCTACGCCGAGATCTTCGACCGCAAGCAGGAGGAGGCGCGGCTCGAGCTGGTCGAACGCTTTCGCGCCGAGCAGGGCAACCTGAACTGGTATTGCATCGATTACTGGTCGCGCGAGCTCGGGCTCGACGTGCGCGCCATGAAGGAAGAGATGCGCCACCTGATCGCCGTGCGCCCGCACGTCGAGGATTTCCTGGCGCGCCTGCACGCGAGCCGCCGGCGCGTGCTGCTGGTCACCAACGCGCATCACAAGAGCCTCAGCCTGAAGCTGGAGCAGACCGGGCTGGAACGCTGGTTCGACGGCATCATCTGCTCGCACGACTTCAACCTGGCCAAGGAGCAGCCGGGCTTCTGGGCCGCACTGGCTTCGGTCGAGCCCTTCGAGCGCGAGCACACGCTGCTGATCGACGACAACCACGCGGTGCTGCAGTCGGCCCACGAGTACGGCATCCGCTACCTGCTGACGCTGCTGCAGCCCGACAGCAAGCGCGAGGCGCGTGCCGGCCTGTATTTCCCCGCGATACTGCACTTCGACGAGATCATGCCGGAGCTGGACGACGTCGATGTCTGAGGAGCGCGTGCGCCTCGACAAGTGGCTGTGGGCGGCGCGCTTCTTCCGCACCCGCAATCTTGCCAAGCAGGCCATCGAGGGCGGCAAGGTCTGGTACGACGGCGCCCGCACCAAGGTCTCGAAGGAGGTGCAGGTCGGTGCCGAGCTGCGCATCCGCCAGGGCTTCGACGAGAAGACCGTGACCGTGCGCGCGCTGTCCGAAGAGCGCCGCGGGGCGCCCGAGGCCGCCCTGCTCTACGAGGAGACCGCCGCAAGCCTCGCGGCGCGCACGGCCGGTGCGGACGAGCGCCGCCTGCAGCGTGCCGGCGATATCCTGCACGAGGGACGTCCCAGCAAGCGCGACCGCCGGCTCATCCACCAGTTCAAGGAACGCCACTCCGACTCATGAGCCCGCCCGATACCGATACCCTGCAACGGTTCCATTTCGAAACTGCCGCGGTGCGCGGCGAGCTGGTACGCCTCGGCCCCAGCCTGCGCGAGATCCTGGGCCAGCATTTCTACCCGGGGCCCGTGGCCGCGCTGCTCGGGGAGTCGCTCGCGGCCAGCGTGCTGCTGAGCTCCACGATCAAGTTCGCCGGATCCCTCAGCCTGCAGGCGAAGAGCGAGGGGCCGGTGTCCATCCTCTTCGGCGAATGCACCCACGACCGCCAGGTGCGCGGCTATGCGCGCGTGGCCGATGGTGCCGTGGGCGGCGGGCTGGACGAACTGCTGAGCCGCGGCACGCTGGCGATCACGATCACCCCGGCCGAAGGCCAGCGCTACCAGGGCATCGTGCCGCTCGACACGCCGCGCCTCGCGGGCTGCCTGGAGCACTACTTCACGCAGTCCGAGCAGCTCCCGACCTCGATCCTGCTCGCCTGCGACGGCGAGCATGCCGCCGGCCTGCTGTTGCAGGCGTTGCCGGGGAGCGCCGCGGCGGTCGACGACCAGGCGGCGCGCTGGGAACACCTGCACCAGCTGGCGTGCACCGTGAGCGACGCGGAGTTGCTGGGCGAGGCGTTCGAGACGCTGCTCTTTCACCTGTTCCACGAGGAGCGCGTGCGAGTGCAGGCGCCGGAGCCGGTACGCTTCGGCTGCCGCTGCTCCGCGAGCCGCGCGGGCGCAACGCTGCAGTCGCTCGGCGAGCCCGAGGCGCGGGCCATACTCGCCGAGCAGGGAACCATCCTGATCCACTGCGAGTTCTGCCAGCAGGAGTACCGCTTCGACGCCGCCGCGATCGACGCGATGTTCCACGTC
>JAKJFB010000257.1 GCA_022705125.1 Pseudomonadota bacterium | reverse complement strand
GCCGAAATGAGCGCCGGCGCCGCCACCACGTCGGCATGAATGCCGACAATGCTTAGACCGCCGGAAAACACCTCAGGAGCCCCGCACCACGCATGAGAGTCATCACCTTCAACGCCAACGGCATCCGCTCGGCCGCCGACAAGGGCTTCTTCCGCTGGCTGGCCGCGCAGGACGCCGACGTGATCTGCCTGCAGGAAACCCGCGCACGCATCCACCAGTTGAACGACGACCATTTCTTTCCGCCGGGCTACCACTGCCATTACTTCGACGCGCAACGTCCGGGCTACGCGGGCACGGCGATCTTCAGTCGCATCGAACCCGACCACGTGCAGAAGGGGCTGGGCTGGGAGCCTGTTGACAGCGAGGGGCGCTGGATCCAGGCCGACTACAAGGACATCAGCGTGGTTTCGCTGTACATGCCCTCGGGCAGTTCGGGCGAGGAGCGCCAGGCGATCAAGTTCGCGCTGATGGATCGGCTGATGCCGCACCTCGAGGCGCTGCGGCGCAAGAAGCGCGAGTACATCATCTGCGCCGACTGGAACATCTGCCACCGCGAGATCGACCTGAAGAACTGGCGCGGCAACCGCAAGAACTCCGGTTTCCTGCCCGAGGAGCGCGCCTGGCTCGACGATCTGTTCGGGCCGGTGGGCTACGTGGACGCCTTCCGCGTGGTGAACCCGCACGCGGACCAGTACACCTGGTGGTCGAACCGCGGGCGCGCGCGCGAGAACAACGTGGGGTGGCGACTGGACTACATGGCCGTGACGCCGGGCTTGCGGCCGAAGGTCCGGGCCGAGTCGGTCTACCGCGACGAGCGCTTCTCCGACCATGCACCGCTCACGATGGACTTCGATTGGCCCTTGTAGGGCCGGATTCATCCGGACACCCGATCCTTCGGACAGGGTCCTACCAGGAGTTGTGAGTGCGCGCCAAAGCCTTTAAAGTCCCGCCCAGAACTTGATGTTGCATCAGAACAACGTTTAGGTTTCGTTTGTATTCAATTGATTCCAGGAGTTTTTATGTTCTTCATTCCAGCCGCCCACGCCCAGGCCGCCACGCCACCCGCCGGCGGCGACCCGATGATCTCCTTCGCCTTCATGATCGGCATCTTCGCGCTGTTCTATTTCATTGCGATCCGCCCGCAACGCAAGCGCCAGAAGGAACACCAGGAACTGGTCAACAAGCTCGCGGTCAAGGACGAGGTGGTTACGTCGAGCGGCATCCTCGGGCGCGTCACCGCGGTCGAGCAGGACTTCGTGGTCCTGAAGGTGGCCGAGAACGTCGAGATCAAGTTGCAGAAGTGGGCGGTACAGAACGTGCTGCCCAAGGGCACGTTGAAGGGCGTTGGCGCGGCCGGCGAGAAAAAGTAGGAGCGATACCGCCATGCCCGCCCCGCAGTCGGGCGTCCGCTCGCCGCCGCGGCTGCGGCTGGCACGCCTGCCGACGCCGTTCGAGCCGCTCGACCGGCTGAGCGCGCTGGTCGGCGGACCGCGGATCTGGGTCAAGCGCGACGACCTGAGCGATTGCGCCGTGAGCGGCAACAAGATCCGCAAGCTCGAGTTCACGATCGCGCAGGCGCTGCAGGAGAACGCGGACACGCTCGTCACCTGCGGCGGCCTGCAGTCCAACCACTGCCGCGCCACCGCCTTGCTCGGCGCGCGCCTGGGCCTGGGGGTCGAGTTGGTGCTGCGCGGCGAGCCCTCGGGCATTCCCGACGGCAACCTGTTCCTCGACTGCCTCGCGGGCGCGGCGGTGCACTGCTATCCGGCGCGGCAGTACCAGCAGGAGCACGAGGCGCTGCTCGCGGCGCACGCCAAGCGCTTGCAAGCGCAGGGGCGACGCCCGTTTGTGATCCCCACCGGCGCCAGCGACGCGATCGGCGTCTGGGGGTACGTGGCAGCCTGCGCCGAGCTCGCCGGGGACTTCGCGCAGGCGGGCATCGATCCGCGTGCGGTGGTCTGTGCCACCGGGTCGGGCGGCACGCAGGCGGGGCTCACGGCCGGGCTTCGCCTGCACGGGCTGCGGGCCGAAGCCTGGGGCATGGCCGTCTGCGACGATGCGGCCTGGTTCCGCAACAAGGTGCACGCGGACCTCGCGTCATGGCAGCAGCGCTACGGTGTGGCGCTGGATACGGCGGCGCTGGCGGTGAACGTGCTCGATGACTATATCGGGGCGGGCTACGCGCAGGCCGGCCAGGACGTGTTCCAGACCATCGGCCTCGTCGCGCGCACGCAAGGGCTGATCCTGGATCCCGTCTACACCGGCAAGGCCTTCCACGGCATGCTGCACGAAATTCGCCACGGGCGTTTCCGCGACGAGAAGGACATCGTGTTCGTGCACACGGGCGGGTTGTTCGGCCTGTTCGCGCAGCGCGGGCAGGCGCTGGCGGGCGGCGCGCTGGCGGTGGCGGGCGCGGAGCCGTGAGCTTCGCGCAACCGCCGATACCTCATCCCCGTTTCGGCAGCCGCATATTCCGCCGCCGGATCCGTCTCGAGAACCGCGACGGCGCGGTGATCGCGGGGCTGGAGGACAACCTGCATGCCGCGAGGCTGCGGTTGCGCCACGACGGCAGCCGCATCCTCGCCGTCGAGGCGCAGTGGCTGCGCCAGCCCAACCGCAACTGCGGCGGGGCGATAGCGCAACTGGGACGGCTCGCTGGCCAGCAACTCACCGGGAGCCGCGCGCTCTTTCGCGCCTGCGACGATCCGCGCCGCCATTGCACCCATCTGCACGACCTGCTGGGGCTCGCAGCCGCGCACGCGCTGCGCCCGGCGCCAACGCGGGAGTTCGACCTGGCGGTCCCGGACCCGAAGGACGGCGTCACCTTCGCGCAGATACGCCTGGACGGCGAACCGGTTCACCGCTGGCGCACCGACCTGCTGCAGATCCTCGGGCCCGAGGAAGCCCGTGGCGGAATGTTCCTGTGCGGCTTTGGTGCATGGTCCGCCGCGCGTTGGGGCGGGGATGTGCTGGAGGCGGCCGCGGTGCTGCAGATGGGCATCATCATCTCGGGCTCGCAGCGCTTCGACCTCGAGGCGATGCGCCGGCTGCATCCCGATGTCGCGCTGGTCTCGCGCGAGCGCGTCGATACCTGTTATGCCTACCAGGCCGAACGCATCGATACCGCGCTGCCGACCCAGGGCACCGTGCGGGACTTCACCGACTGCCCGGAGGAGTTGTTGCGGTTCCTGTGAGGCCTCGCGTTGTCGCCGGCTAGCCGGGCGTTGTGCGACGCGCTCTTCAGCCGCGCACCGGTTATCGGAGCGTACACGGAAATGTCCCGCTGAAGCGGGACCTACGAGTATTGCGCGAGCACTGCCCGCACCCGCGCCAGCCATGCGCTGCCGAACAGGTTCAGGTGGTTGAGCAGGTGGTAGAGGTTGTAGAGCGGCATGCGCTCCTCCCAGCCGGGCTCGAGCGGACGCATCTCCAGGTAGGCATCGTAGAAGGCGTCGTCGAAGCCGCCGAGCAGGCGCGTCGTCGCCAGGTCCGCCTCGGGCCAGCCCCAGTAGGCCGCCGGATCGACCAGCACCGCCTCGCCGTTGGTGTCCGCGAACACGTTGCCATGCCACAGGTCGCCGTGCAGCAGGGCCGGCGCCTGCACCGGTACCAGGTCCTGGAGCCGCGCGGCGATGGCCTCGACGCGATGCAGGTCCGGCGCCGCCAGCAGGCCGGCGGCGTGGGCTCGCCCGGCCTGGAACAGCAGGCGATGGTTCGCGAAAAAGGCGTGCCCGTCGGTGTCACGCGGGTTGGGCTGCGGCGTGGTGCCGCACCAGTTGTCCATCAGGAATCCGAAGCTGGGCGCCGCAGTGCGGTGCTGGCGCGCCAGCGCGCGGGCGAGCCCGCGCGAGTAGGCGCCGCCGGCGGTGCCCGCCGCGACGAACTGTTCGCATGGCGCTCCCGGTGGTTACAATGCCCCACGTTCACGCGGGATCGCGCGCAGGTTATGCCAACAGAACCGGGAAATAAACTCGTCGTCGCGATCTCCTCGCGCGCCCTGTTCGACCTCGACGAGAGCCACGAGATCTTCGAGCGCGACGGCCTCGAGGCCTACCAGCGCTACCAGATCGAGCACGAGGAGCAGATCCTCGCACCGGGCGACGCCTTCCCTCTGGTGCACAAGCTGCTCGGTCTCAACCGGCGCTTGCCGGAGGCGCGCGTCGAGGTGATCCTGCTCTCGCGCAACAGCGCCGACACGGGTCTCAGGGTCTTCAACAGCATCCAGCACCACGGGCTGGCGATCTCGCGTGCGGCGTTCTGCGGCGGCCAGAGTCCGTGGCGCTACGTGAGCGCCTTCGGCTGCCACCTGTTCCTGTCGACCGAGGCCGAGGACGTGCGCCAGGCGCTGGAGCAGGGTGTCGCCGCGGCAACCTTTCTGCCCTCGCGCTCGAGCAGCGGCGCCAGCGAGCAGCTGCGTTTCGCCTTCGACGGCGATGCGGTGCTGTTCTCCGACGAGGCCGAGCAGGTCTTCAAGAGCCAGGGCCTGGACGCCTTCACGCGCAGCGAGACGGCGGCGGCGCGCCAGCCCCTGAGCGGCGGACCCTTCAAGGCCTTCCTCGCCGCGTTGCAGCGGCTGCAGCACGAGTTCCCGCAGGACGACTGCCCGATCCGCACCGCGCTGGTCACGGCGCGCTCGGCACCGGCGCACGAACGCGTGGTGCGCACGCTGCGCGCCTGGGGGATCCGCATCGACGAATCGCTGTTCCTCGGCGGTCTCGACAAGGCGGAGTTCCTGCGCGCCTACGGTGCCGACGTGTTCTTCGACGACCAGC
>JAKJFB010000256.1:4416-4779 GCA_022705125.1 Pseudomonadota bacterium | reverse complement strand
CCCGCGGCACTCGCCAAGCTCGATCTGGATCTCGCGATCGCGCCACTCGAGCTGAATGCCTTCAATGAGGCGAAGAGCAACCTGCGACTGCTCGAGTATGGCTTCATGGGTTGGCCGGTGATCTGCACCGACATCTTCCCTTATCAGGATGCGCCGGTGACCCGCCTGCCGAACGAGCCCCAGAGGTGGATTTCCGCGATCCGCGAGCACTTGGCCGAACCCGAAGCCATGCGAGCTGCCGGCAAGGCACTACAGGAATGGGTCCTCGCCAACTTCATCCTTGAGGATCACGCGACCGACTGGCTCGAGGCCTACGGTCCCTGAGCCTTTGCGCGCCCCGGACGGCGCGCAGGATCGGCCCAC
>JAKJFB010000256.1:0-4377 GCA_022705125.1 Pseudomonadota bacterium | reverse complement strand
ATCCAGCGCACGACAGTCGGAAGATCGAAAAAGCACTCAAGAAGCAGAGCACCGTTGCCGTAACAGCATTCAAGAGCACGACAAACGCTCCGCACCCGACGAGGCAACCGACGCAACCTGCGGGTGAATGACCAACCTGATATCCCAGGAGAAAAATCATGACCCAGACGATCAACACCAACGTCGCCTCGCTCAACGCGCAGCGTAACCTCACCTCCTCCCAGAGCTCGCTGGGCACGACCCTGCAGCGCCTCTCCTCCGGCCTCCGGGTGAATAGCGCCAAGGACGACGCTGCCGGTCTCGCGATCGCCGAACGCATGAACTCCCAGGTGCGCGGCATGAACGTCGCAATCCGCAACTCCAGCGACGCCATCTCGCTCTCTCAGACGGCCGAAGGTGCGCTGGGCAAGATCGGTGATTCCCTGCAACGCATGCGCGACCTCGCTGTCCAGTCGGCAAACGGGACCAACACTTCCGGCGACCGTGACAACCTGCAACTCGAATTCCGGCAGCTTCAGGATGAGATCCTTCGTGTGACCAAAGACACGAAGTTCAACAACCAGGCGGTCCTTGCCGGCACGAACTTCACCTTCCAGGTCGGGGCAAACACGGGTGAAACCATTGGCGTCTCCGCGACTGCGGTCTCGGCGACGAACATCCAGAGCGCAGCGATGACCGGCGCCAGTGCGATCGCGGTCAGTGGCACAAACGCTGACGCAGCAGTCTCGGCCATCGCAGCGATCGACCTCGCAATTTCCGAGGTGGTCAAACAACGCGCAACCTTTGGTGCAGCGCAGACTCGCTTCGAGTCCGTGATCTCGAACCTCCAGGTCGCCTCCGAGAACCAGGCTGCCGCCCGCGGCCGCATCATGGACGCCGACTTCGCCGCCGAAACCGCGAACCTGTCGCGCACCCAGATCCTTCAGCAGGCCGGTACCGCGATGCTGGCGCAGGCGAACTCGCTGCCGCAGAACGTGCTGTCCCTGCTCCGCTGATTCTCGGCAAGCGTCATGAACCGATCGGCGCGGAGCGTAGAATACGCTTCGCGCCGTTGGCCCATCAGGAGGTCGAATCATGTCAATCCAACCCATCAACAACGCGTCGATGTCGATGCAGGCGATGACCGCCGCGCCGGTTCGCGATGCCCAAGCGGCACGCAACCAGGCCGATGCGCCCGCCGGCGGCTCCCGTGCCGCGGAAGCACGCGGAGAGATCATCCAGCAGAACATCAGTCCACAGGACCAGAATCCGCGCACTCCCGACATCGGCGAGGTGCAAAAGGCCCTCGAGGAGGTCGAGAAGGCGGTGGCGCCCATGGCGCAGAGCCTGCAGTTCTCGCTCGACAAGGATTCCGGCAGGACCGTGGTCAAGGTCATGGACACCGACACCAACGAGGTCATCCGCCAGATTCCGTCCGAAGAAGTGCTCGCCATCTCGAAGGCGGTCGATAAGCTGAAGGGTCTGCTCCTCAAGCAGCAGGCCTGAGCGGCAGGAGGGTAGCAACATGGCAATCAGCGCAGCAGGGGTCGGCTCGGGGCTGGACGTCGGCAGCATCCTCAACCAGTTGATGGCGGTCGAACGCCAGCCGCTGAGTCGCCTGCAGGAGCAGCAGAAGAGCTATCAATCCAAGCTCTCGGCGTTCGGGCAACTGCAGAGCGCCATGTCCAAGCTGCAGGACGCCGCAACGGCGCTGACCAAGTCGAGCACCTTCTCGGCCACGACGGCGAGCGCGGGCGACACCAAGGCGTTCACGGTCAGCTCGACCGCCTCGGCGCAGACGGGCAGCTACAACATCGAAGTCAGCCAGCTCGCCCGCGCGCAGCGCACTGCCACGAGCGCCACAACCGCACCCGATCTCAGTGGTGGTGGCTCGATCGACATTACCCTCGGCACAGGCACGCCGAAGACGATCAACCTCGCGGCCGGGGGTACGCTGCAGGACCTGCGCGATGCGATCAATGCCGCCGATGCCGGGGTCAGTGCTCAAATCGTCAATAACGGCACGGTCAATCAGCTCGTCATCAGTAGCAAGGAAACCGGGGCAGCCAGCGCCTTCAAGCTCGAGGGCTTCGGCGGATTGAGCGAATTCAGCTTCGACCCCGCGGCACCTGCTGGCGACATGGTCTCGGTCCAGCAGGCCAAGGACGCGAAGCTCAGCATCGACGGCCTTGCGATCACCCGTTCCAGCAACACGGTGAGCGATGCGATCGAGGGCGTGACGCTAACACTCGCCAAGCCGACCGAGAGCGAAACCACCATGACCGTGGCCCGCAACGACGAGACGGCCAAGAAGGCGATCGACGATTTCGCCAAGGCGTACAACGAGCTCAATTCGCTGATCCGCAGTCAGACCAGCTACAACGCCGAGACCAAGAAGGCCGGCACCTTGAACGGCGACACCGGCGTACGGTCGATCCAGAGCCAGCTTCGCGGCGTCTTCTCGAATCCGATCTCGGGCTTGAGTGGCGCGACCATGCTGTCCGATGCCGGGATCAGCATCAGGACGGACGGGAGCATGTCGGTCGACAGCACCAAGCTTGCTTCAGCCCTTGCCGACCCCTCGAAGAAGATCGCTGAGCTCTTTGCCGGCAACGGCACCGTGGATGGCTTTGCCAAGACCTTGGAAACCCGCATCAAGGACATGCTTGCGACGGATGGCCTGCTGACGTCACGAACCGACGGCATCAATCGCACGATCAAGTCCTTCGATTCCCGCATTGAAGCATTCGAGTTGCGGCTCGAAAAGGTGCAGGCGCGCTACAGCGCGCAGTTCACCGCACTCGATGCCGCCATGTCGAGCATGAGCACAACCAGCGCTTACCTGACCCAGCAACTCGCCAACCTCTAAGCCGCACACTTCGGACGAGCGTTTCCAGGAGAGAAGAAAAAATGTTTGGAGGTTTCGGTAACCGCGCCGCCGCCTACGCAAAGGTCAGCGTCGAAACCGGCGTCAATACCGCCGACCCGCACAAGCTGATCCTGATGCTGTTCGACGGCGCCCTGCTGCAGGTGCGCACCGCCGGCATCGCGATCGGCAACCAGGACATTCCCGGCAAGGGCACGGCGATCTCCAAGGCGATCGAGATCATCATCAACGGCCTCAAGGTCAGCCTGGACATGAATGCCGGCGGCGAGCTCGCGCAGCGCCTCGCCGCACTCTACGACTACATGAGCGAGCGCCTGCTCTACGCCAACCTGCACAACAGCCAGCCCGCGCTCGACGAAGTGGCAGGTTTACTGGCGACGCTGCGCGAGGCGTGGGCGGAGATCCGCAGCCAGGTGCAGCCGAGCGCAGCGTGAGGCTGCGGGCAGGCGCATTTCTTGCATCGGCATTTGTTGCTTCTTGCTTTTCGTAGGAGCGACGCAAGTCGTGAAGCAACCGCAATCCCAATCGCCGCTGCCCGTGCGATAGACGAGCCGGGCGAAGGATCGCCGCCGGTGGTGGTGGGCGCGGAGTGCATTTCGTGACGGGGGTGATCGCGACTTGTGTCGCTCCTACAGGTGCGTGCTGCGTTGTTGTCGATGATCGAACCGCTTCCCGATGAGTCCTCTTCCGTCATGCTGACCCTGCCCACCCTCGCCGCCCTGCTCGAGCGCTACGAAGCGATGGCCGAGGCGGCGCGTGCGAACGACTGGGAGCGCCTTTCGGCGCTCGAACGCGAGGCCGCGGCGCTGCGCGAGGCGGCGCGAGGGAATACGTGGGGCGCAATGGACGACGCAGCCGCGCTGGCCAGGCTGCCGCCGGCGGACGCCGCCGAGCTGCGCGAGGGCATCGCGCGCCTGCTGGCGCTCGACGCCGAGATCCGCAGCCACACCGATCCCTTCCTCTCCAGCGTGCGCAAGCTGCTCTCCGCCGGGCGCCAGGAGCGCGCGCTGCGCGACGCCTACGGCGCGTCCTCGCGCTGAGGCCGACGCGCCCTGACCGGCCGGGCCCGATGGAGCGCATGCGATGATCCCCTCCGACCTCGCCGCCCGCCTGCGCACGCTCACCGAAGCGAGCTTCTTCGAGACCGAGCCGCCAGTCCCCGGCCTGCAGCGCGCACGCGAGATCCAGGCCCGCCTGCCCGAGCTCGTGCCCGGCCAGCGCTTCCTCGCCACCTTGCAGCGCACCCTGCCAGACGGCAGCTTCCGCGCCGTGGTGGCCGGACAGCAGATGACGCTGGCGCTCGACGGCTCGGCCAAGGCCGGCGACACGCTCGAGCTCGAGGTCACCCAGCTCACCCCGCGCACGGTGTTCGCGCGCGTGGTGGGCGGCGAGGCGGCCACGACCGCCGGCGCCTCGGCGCAACCGGCGCTGAGCCAGACCGGGCGCCTGATCAGCTTTCTGCTCACCGGCCAGCCGGTGCCCTCGCCGGCAAGCCTTGCCGGCAACCGCCC
>JAKJFB010000255.1 GCA_022705125.1 Pseudomonadota bacterium | reverse complement strand
TCTCCGCCAGGCTGCGCACGGTCTTCACGCCGGCCGCCTCGAGTGCGGCGAACTTCTCGTCCGCCGTGCCCTTGCCGCCGGAGATGATCGCACCCGCATGGCCCATGCGCTTGCCCTTGGGCGCGGTGACGCCCGCGATGTAGGACACGACCGGCTTGGTCACGTTGGCCTTGATGAAGGCCGCGGCCTCTTCCTCGGCCGAGCCGCCGATCTCGCCGATCATCACGATCGCCTCGGTCGCCGGATCCTTCTGGAACATGCCGAGGATGTCGATGAAGTTCGAGCCCGGGATCGGGTCGCCGCCGATGCCCACACAGGTCGACTGGCCGAAACCGGCGTCGGTGGTCTGCTTCACGGCTTCGTAGGTCAGCGTGCCGGAGCGCGACACGATGCCGACACGGCCCGGCTTGTGGATGTGGCCGGGCATGATGCCGATCTTGCACTCGCCCGGCGTGATCACGCCGGGGCAGTTCGGCCCGATCAGGCGCACGCCCAGCTCGTCGCACTTCACCTTGACCTCGAGCATGTCCAGCGTGGGCACGCCCTCGGTTATGCACACGATCAGCTTGATGCCGCCGTTGGCCGCCTCGAGGATCGAGTCCTTGCAGAACGGCGCCGGCACGTAGATCACCGATGCGTCGGCGCCGGTGGCGGCAACCGCGTCGGCCACGGTGTCGAAGACCGGCAGGCCGAGGTGGGTCTGGCCACCCTTGCCGGGCGTCACGCCGCCGACCATTTTCGTGCCGTACTCGATCGCCTGCTTCGAGTGCGATGTTCCCTGCGAGCCGGTGAAGCCCTGGCAGATGACCTTGGTGTCCTTGTTGACGAGAATGCTCATCGAATTACCCCTTCGCTGCGGCGACGACGGACTGAGCAGCCTCGGTCAGGCTCTTTGCCGCGATGATGTTGAGTCCGCTCTCGGCCAGCATTTTCGAACCGAGCTCGGCATTGTTGCCCTCGAGGCGCACCACCACGGGCACCTTGACGCCTACTTCCGACACCGCGCCGATGATGCCCTCGGCGATCAGGTCGCAACGCACGATGCCGCCGAAGATGTTGACCAGCACCGCGCGCACGCTGGCGTCGGACAGGATGATCTTGAAGGCTTCCGACACACGCTCCTTGGTCGCGCCGCCGCCCACGTCGAGGAAGTTCGCCGGACGACCGCCGTGCAGGTTCACGATGTCCATGGTGCCCATCGCGAGACCGGCACCGTTGACCATGCAGCCGATGTCGCCGTCGAGCGCGACGTAGTTGATTTCCCACTGCGCGGCATGCACCTCGCGCGGATCTTCCTGCGAGGGATCGTGCATTTCCTGCAGCCCCTTCTGGCGGTACATCGCGTTGCTGTCGACGCCGAGCTTGGCATCGAGGCAGTGCAGGTTGCCGGCGGTGGTGATCACCAGCGGATTGACCTCGATCAGCGCGAGGTCCTTGTCCTGGAACAGCTTTGCGAGCCCCATGAAGATGTTCACGAACTGCTTGATCTGGTCACCCTTCAGGCCCAGCTTGAACGCCAGCTCGCGGCCCTGGTAGGGCTGCGCGCCGGTCAGCGGGTCGATGGTGGCCTTGAAGATCTTCTCCGGCGTCTCGTGGGCGACTTTCTCGATCTCCACGCCGCCTTCGGAGGAGGCCATGAACACGATGCGGCGCGAACTGCGGTCGACCACGGCGCCCAGGTACAGTTCCTCGGCGATGTCGGTGCAGGCCTCGACCAGGATCTTGCTGACCGGCTGGCCCTTCTCGTCGGTCTGGTAGGTCACCAGGTTGCGCCCGAGCCAGTGCTGCGCGAAGTCGCGGATCTCGTCCTTGGTCTTGACCAGCTTCACGCCGCCGGCCTTGCCGCGGCCACCGGCGTGCACCTGTGCCTTGACGACCCACATGTTACCCCCGATCTGTTCGGCGGCCTCGACGGCCTGCCTGGGGGTTTCCGCGGCGTAGCCCTTGGACACGGGCAGACCGTACTCGGCAAACAGCTGTTTGCCCTGATATTCGTGCAGATTCATGGCGTGTTACCGTCCTGACGTGAAAATGAATGGACCCGGACCGGTCGGCTTGCGCAAGTCCAGCCCCCCGGGAACGGGGTCCCGCGGAGGGGGCCGGCGAAAGCGGGCGCAATTATCCCGGATATTCCGCCGCGAGTCATACCCTATTTGCGGGGTTTGCGGTTGGGAATATGGATGGCATGCCCCAGCGCCGCCAGCGCCGCCTCGTGCACGCCCTCCGAGAGGGTCGGATGGCTGAAGACGGTGAGCGCCAGGTCCTCGGCGCTGGCGCCGAATTCCATCGCGATCACGGCCTGCTGCACCAGGTCGGCGGCGCTGGCGCCGACGACGTGGCAGCCGAGGACGCGGTCGGTCTCGGCCTCGATCAGCAGCTTCACCATGCCCGCGCTGTCGTTGGCGGCCAGCGCGCGTCCGTTGGCGGCAAAGGGAAACACCCCGACGTTGTAGGTCGTGCCCGCCGCCTTCAGCTGCTGCTCGTTGGCCCCGACCCAGGCGATCTCGGGGTGCGTGTATATGACCGAGGGGATGCAGTCGTAGTTGAGCTGCGTCTTGCGCCCGGCGATGCGCTCGGCCACCATCACGCCCTCTTCCATCGCCTTGTGCGCCAGCATCGGGCCGCGCACGACGTCGCCGATCGCGTAGACGCCGGGCATGTCGGTCTGGCAGAACTCGTTGACGTGCACGAAGCCGCGCTCCTCGAGATTCACGCCGCTGTCGGGCGCGAAGAGCCCCTCGGTGACCGGTCGGCGCCCGACCGCCACGATCAGGCGGTCGAACACTTCCTGTTTCTCCGTGTCGCCCTCGACATAGCTCACGCTGACCATGGGCTTGCCGTCGCCGGTGACCTGGGTGGCGGTCACGCGCGCGTTCAGGCGGATGTCGAGCCCCTGCTTGCCGAAGAGTTTCAGCGCGTCCTTCGCGACCTGCTGGTCCGCCGCCATCAGGAACTCGGGCAGTGCCTCGATCACCACGACCTCGGCACCGAGGCGCGCCCACACGCTGCCGAGCTCGAGGCCGATCACGCCGGCACCGACGATCCCGAGGCGCAGCGGCACCTCGGTGAACTCCAGCGCGCCCGCCGAATCGACGATCAGCTCGCCGAAGGGCGCCGCGGGGATCTCGATCGGCACCGAGCCGGTGGCCAGGATCACGTGGCTCGCATCGATGATCTCGGGCGCGCCCCCGGCGGGCGTGAACTCGACCTTGCGCCCGGCCAGCAGCCGGCCGCTGCCGCTCAACGCGGTGACGCCGTTGGCCTTGAACAGCCCGGCGATGCCACCGGTGAGCTGGCCCACGATCTGGCGCTTGCGCTTCTGCATCGCCTCGAGGTCCAGCGTCAGCTCGCCGGTATGGATGCCGTGCACCGCGAGGCCGTGCCCCGCCTCGTGGAACTTGTGCGAACTGTCGAGCAGTGCCTTCGAGGGAATGCAGCCCACGTTGAGGCAGGTGCCGCCGAACACCGGCTTGCCGTCGCCGCTGCGCCACTTCTCGATCACCGCGGTCTTCAGCCCGAGCTGCGCGCAGCGGATCGCCGCCACATAACCGCCGGGGCCGGCGCCGATCACCACCACGTCGAATTGCTGTGCCATATCAGCCTGTCTCCACTGCTACTGTTTACTTTTACCCCGCCGCCGCGCAGGCCATTGTGACGCCGGGACACGCCGTGAATACATCCCTGTAGGCTCGACTGCGGCATCCATGCCGCAGACGGTCCCCGCGCCACAACGCCCTGCCCGGCGGCTGCGCAGATGCGAGATTCCACGCAGATGGGCCAATATCATTCCCGAGCGCTGTGCGGCGTCGACTGAGCGGCCTGCTTGCCCGGCGACCTCACAAGGGGCCGTGGAGCAGGCCAGCGACGCGCAATCGTCCCACGTTAGAGATCCAGCAGGATGCGCGCCGGATCCTCGATCATGTCCTTGATCGCCACCAGGAACTGCACCGCGTCCTTGCCGTCGATCAGGCGGTGATCGTAGGAGAGCGCGAGGTACATCATCGGGCGGACCACGACCTGGCCGTTCACCACCACCGCGCGGTCCTGGATCTTGTGCATCCCGAGAATGGCGGTCTGCGGCGGATTCAGGATCGGGGTGGACAGCAGCGAACCGAACACGCCGCCGTTGGTGATCGTGAAGGTGCCTCCGGTGATGTCCTCGATCGCGAGCTTGCCGTCGCGCGCCTTCAGCCCGTACTCGCGGATCTTCGCCTCGATGTCGGCGAAGCTCATCGCATCGGCATCGCGCAGCACCGGCACCACCAGGCCGCGATCGCTGGAGACCGCGACGCCGATGTCCTGGTAGCCGTGGTAGACGACGTCGTTGCCGTCGATCGAGGCGTTCACCACCGGGAAGCGCTTGAGCGCCTCGACGCTGGCGCGCACGAAGAAGCCCATGAAACCCAGGCGCGTGCCGTTGTGGCGCTTCTCGAACTGATCCTTGTACTTCGCGCGCAGATCCATCACCGGCTGCATGTCGACCTCGTTGAAGGTCGTGAGCATCGCGGTGTTGCGCGAGGCATCGAGCAGGCGCTCGGCGACACGCGCGCGCAGGCGCGTCATCGGCACGCGCCGCTCGACTCGCCCCTGCTCGCTGCGCGCCACCAGCGCCGCGGCCGGCGTCGAGGGCAGGTCCGCGGGAGCGCGCGCCGCTGCCGGCGCCGCAGCGGATGGAGTCGAAGCTGCCGCGGGAACCGGCGCTTGCGGCGCGTGCGCCAGCACGTCCTCGCGGGTGACGCGCCCGCCCTTGCCACTGCCCTTGACCTGCGCCGGATCCACGC